>JADGIB010000084.1 GCA_019683665.1 Solirubrobacteraceae bacterium | reverse complement strand
CGCCCCCGTCGCCGCGCGCTCCTGCACCGCCACGACCGCCCTCTCGACCGCCCGCAGGAGCGCGTCGAGCCGCCCGCCCGACGGCGCCGACCCGGCCGCCGCCCCCGCCGCGGCGACCCCGAGCCCGGCGGCCGGGAGGACGCCGGCCAGGTGCGGCCCGGCCGCGCGGAGCTCGCGCACCGTCGCCCGGCAGGCGGCGCAGCGGCGCAGGTGCGGGCGGGCGGCGGCGAGCTGCTCGGCCGTCGCCTCCCCGTCGACGAGCGCGGCGACGACCGGCGCCCAGCGCTCGCACTCCTCCCCCGCCTCGATCCCGGCGTAGCGGCGCAGGAACGCCCGCCGCCCCTCGGTGATGCAGCGGTTCACCTTCGTGTACGTCCAGCGCTGCCGCTCGGCGATCTCGGCGTAGGACAGCCCCTGCGCCTTCAGCCACAGGGCGGTCACCTCCTGCGGCTTGAGCCGCTGCAGCGCCTCGGCCGAGCGCGCGACCCGGTCCCAGCGCACGACCCGCTCGTCGACGTCGGCATCGCGCTCGGACGGGCGGGCGTCGAGGTCGGCCTCCTCGGGCGCGACGAGCTCCAGGCGCGCCCGGCGGACCGCCATCGCCTCGTGCTTGACGACGACGTGCAGCCACCTGTGGACCGTGTCGGGGTCGAGCGTCGCGGCGCGCCGCACGAAGATCTCGAGCGCCCGCTGGTAGGCGTCGTGGGCGTCGTCGGCGCACAGGGAGTGGCGTCGCGCGGTCCGCAGCAGCGCGCTCGCGTGCTCGCGGATCGTCCGCACGACGAGGTCGTGGGAATCCTCCATGTCCCCCATCAGTCAGAGGTTGGCGAACGTTCGCCCCCTCCTGTCCGCTCTGGACACCTGTTGCAGTGCCCGCTCCGTGCGGGCGCCGCGGCCTCAGCCGAGCGCGACGTCGAGCGTCATCATGAGCGCGAAGCCGGCGATGAGCGCGAGCGTCGCGGCGCGGTCGCTGCCCGCATGCGCCTCGGGCACGAGCTCGTCGAGGACGACGTAGAGCATCGCCCCCGCGGCGAAGGCCAGGCCGGCCGGCAGGAGCACGGCGACGACGGCCGCCAGCGCGATCGCGGCGATGGCCGCCGGCGGCTCGACCGCCCCGGTCGCCGTCGCGAACCAGAACGCCCGCCGGCGCGAGGTGCCGCCGTTGAGCAGCGGGGCCGCGGCCGCGAACCCCTCCGGGATGTTCTGCAGGCCGATCGCCAGCGCGATCGGGATCCCGATCTCGGTGCCGCCGGCGGCGAACGCGAGCCCGACCGCCATCCCCTCGGGGACGTTGTGGATGAGCATGGCGACGAGCAGGAGGACGCCGCGGTGGCGCGCCCGCGGGTCGGCGTCGTCGCGCAGCCGCCCGAGCCGCCCCCGCTCGGCGAACCGCGCGTGCAGGTGCGGCACGAGCCGGTCGAGCGCCGCCAGGCACAGCGCTCCGGCCGCCAGCCCCGCCACGACCTCGCCGACGCCGCCGCGGTCGAGCGCCGGGACGAGCAGGCTGAACATCGCCGCCGCGAGCATGATCCCGGCGGTGAACCCCATGAGGACGTCGAGCGCCCGGTCGGACGGGCGGCGCAGGACGAGCAGGCCGAGACCGCCGACCGCGGTCGCCGCGCCCGAGCCGACGATCCAGGCCAGCTCCTCGAGGGTCAGGTCCATGGCCGCCGGATCATCGCGAACCGGCGGCCACGCCCCGGCCGGTCAGCTTCCGGCGATGCCCTCGCCCGGCGGGCAGCCCACGCCGACGAGGTCCTGCAGCACCGCGTCCGGCGCCACCCCGCAGCCGACGAGCGCGGTGCCGAGCGAGACGACGACCCAGCGCTTGGAGCCCTGCGGGTTGACGAGGATGAAGTAGGCGGGCTGGAACCTGCCCTCGCCGGCCTTCGTCGCCGTCTGCCAGGCGAGCGCCCAGTTGTCCGACAGCGACGAGATCCGGATCCGGTCGACCGTGTACCAGCGCGTGCTGATGCGGTTCGCGCCCCCGAGCTTCGTCGTCTTGACGGCCCGGGTGATGCGCTTGGCCTGATCGGCCGTGGGTGCCTTGGAGGCGGCGGCCGGGCCGGCCAGCGCGCCGAGAACCAGGGCGCCGGCGGCGAGCGCCGCGAGCATCGTGCGGTGAGGCATGGCAGCAGCCTAGTGCCCGCCGGGCGCGAGCCGGTCGCGCAGGCGCTCCAGCGCTCGCTGGTTGCCGCGCCGCAGCCAGGAGCGCGACAGCGGCGCCAGCAGCCGCTCGGCCAGCGGCGCCGACTCGGTGACGATCGTGAACGTCACCGTCGTCGCGCCCTCGCCGGCCGGCCGCAGCGTCCACGTGCCGCGGGTCCGCCGGCGGCCCTTCGCGCCGACCGTCCGCTCGACGATCCGCGTGGGCGCCTCGACCTCGACGATCTCGACGTCGATCCAGTCGGCCGGCCCGGGCGTGGCCGCCCGCACGCGGGCGCGCGCTCCGACGCCGGACTCGGCGCCCGACAGGGTCCAGTCGCGCAGGAAGTGGTCGCAGAACGCCTCGTGGTTGGCGAGGACGACGAGGTGGTCGAAGACCTCCTGCGGGGCGCGGTCGATCGTCACGCTGACCGTGACCGGGTCCATGGACTTCCTCCGTGCTGCGGGTGGGTGCTGCGCCGGGAAGTCTGACAAGTCAGGGCGATCGACGCGACCCGCGCCGCTCAGCTCGCGCGCAGGTACGCGAGGACGGCGAGGACGCGCCGGTGGTCGTCGTCGCCGGCGGGCAGGTCGAGCTTCGAGAAGATCGACGAGACGTGCTTCTCGACCGCGCTGGGGGTGATGACGAGCTCCCGGGCGATCGCGGCGTTCGTGCGCCCCTCGGCCATGAGCCCGAGCACCTCGCGCTCGCGCGGGCTGAGCGCGGCGAGCTCGCCGTCCCCGGCCCGCGGGTCGCGGGCGCGCATGAGCGCGCTGACGACCTCGCTGTCGAGCGCGGTGCCGCCGCCGGCCACCCGCTGCAGCGCGTCGAGGAACGTCCGCACCTCGGCGACGCGCTCCTTGAGGAGGTAGCCGACGCCCTCGGCCCCGTCGGCCAGCAGCTCGGCCGTGTAGACCGGCTCGACGTACTGGGAGAGGATGAGGATGCCGGTGCCGGGGTGGCGGCGGCGCACCTCGATCGCCGCGCGGACGCCCTCGTCGGTGAACGTCGGCGGCAGGCGGACGTCGACGATCGCGAGGTCGGGCTTGTGGCCGTTGACGACCCGCAGCAGGCCGGGGCCGTCGGCGACCTGGGCGACGACCTCGACGTCGTGGTCGGACAGCAGCGCGATGAGCCCCTCGCGCAGCAGCGCGTTGTCCTCGGCGATCACGACCCGCATGGCAGCTCCACGCGCACCAGGGTGCCGGATCCGGGCTCGCTGGCGATCTCCAGCCGCCCGTCGACCGCCTCGACGCGGTGGCGCAGGCCGGTCAGGCCGGCGCCTGCCGGGTCGGCGCCGCCGGGCCCGTCGTCGGCGACCTCGACGACGAGGAGATCGCCGCGCTCGGCGAGGGTGACGAGCGCGGCGGCCTGCGGCGCGTGCTTGGCGACGTTCGTCAGCGCCTCGGCGACCACGAAGTAGGCGGCGGTCTCGACCACCGGCGCGGGCCGGCGCGAGAGCCCGCCCTCGACGCTGACCGGGATGGCCGAGCGGCGCCCGAGCGCCTCGACGGCGGCCATGAGCCCGCGGTCGGCGAGCACGGGCGGGGCGATCCCGCGCGCGAGGTCGCGCAGCTCGCCGATCGCGGCGGTCGCCTCCTCGCGGGCGCGGCGCACGAGCTCGGCCGCCTCGGGGCGGTCCCCGAGGCGCTCCTCGGCCCGGCCGAGGTGCATCGTCAGCGCCACCAGCCGCGCCTGCGCGCCGTCGTGGAGGTCGCGCTCGATGCGCCGCAGCTCGGCCGCCTGGGCGTCGACGACGCTGCGGCGTGTGCGGGCGAGCTCGTCGACGCGCTCGCTGAGCTCCTCCTCGCGGGCGCTGCCGAAGAGCCGGTGGCGGTGGACGACGAGCGCCTGGACGGCGATCCAGACGGCGAGCGCGCTCAGCGGCCACACCGGCCAGAACTCGCCCGCCCCGCCGATCGCCCAGGCGGCGACGTCCGCGACGGCCAGCGCGCCGGCGACCGACGCGCAGACGCCGAGCGCCCGCTCGCCGCGCGTGGGCAGGCCCTCGGCCCAGCGCGCGCCGGCGTGGATCGCCAGCGGCACGAAGAGCCCGACGAAGACCCAGGCCGGCCAGAACAGCCCGTCGCCGTCGGCCGCCGCCCACACGACGACGACGATCAGCGCCAGGAGCGCCGAGAGGCTCGCGTGGAGGCCGAGCGCGATGCGGGCGTGGGCGGCGGTCATGGGCGCCAGCATGACGGAGCCGACGGCCCGTGTGGCTGGGGCGCGATGGCGTCTGCGGCTGCGGACAACCCCACCCCGCCGGGGCGGCGGCCCGGTCCCCCGTGCCCCTCGGCTCCGGTACCGTGGCTCTCGTGCCTCAGAACATCCTCGTCGGCTACGACGGCTCCGACAACTCCCGCCTCGCGCTGGCCCAGGCGATCGAGATCGCCCAGCGCACGAACGCGCGGCTGACCGTGATGAGCGTCGTCCCGGACGTCGCCGCCACCGCGCACGCCGCCTGGCTGGCCGGCGGCAACCCGGCCGAGCTCGAGGAGGAGATGCGCAAGGAGGTCACCTCGACCCTCGAGGAGGGCGTCGCGCAGGTCCCCGGCGACCTGCCGGTGACGAAGCTCCTCGGGCACGGGCACGCCGGCCCCGCGCTCATCGCCGCCATCGAGGAGCACGGCTGCGACCTCGTCGTCGTCGGCACCCGCGGGCGCGGCGCGATGCGCTCGCTGCTGCTCGGCAGCGTGACCGAGCACCTCGTCTCCCACAGCCCGGTGCCGATCGTCGTCGTCCCGCCGCCGGACCGGCTGCGCGGCGACCTCGCGGGCTGACCGCGGCCTCAGCGGCCGACGCCGAGCGCGGCCGCGGCGCGCGCCCAGGCGCCGGCGTCGGCGGCGTCCTCCGACGCGCCGCCGGTGAGCCGCGGCGCCCCCGCGGGCCGGTCGACGTTCACGAGCGCGAGGTCGAGCGCGGCGACCGGCAGCTCCGCGGCCTCGGCCAGCTCGCCGGCGCGGCGGTCGATCAGGAGGCGGTCGCCGATCCCGAAGACGCGCTTGGCGGCGATCGTCGTGTCGTCGCGGTCGCCGGCCAGCAGCGCCGGCGCCTCGACGTCGGCGAGCCCGAGCGCGCCGGCGACGACGAGCAGGTCGTAGCGCGCGCGGCCGATCCCGCCGACGGTCCCCAGCCGCTCGAACAGGCGCTCGAAGCGCCGCTGCGCCGTCCACGCCGGGTCGCCGTCGAGCGCGGCGCCCGGGCCGCCGTGACGGTCGAACCAGGCCGACAGCGCCGCGAGGCCGCGGTCGGCCGCCGCCTCGTCGGCGTACGGGGAGCGGTCGCCGCGCAGGACGGCCTCGGCGGCGAGACGGATGCCCTCGTCGCGGTCGGCGGCCGTGGCCGCCTCGGCGAAGGCGCCCTGCGGGGCGGTCGCCAGCTCGGTCAGGCGCCCGGCCGCGAACGCGAGCTCCTCGGCGAGGCGCTCGGCGTCGGCGGTGGCGCGCAGGCCGGGGACGAGCGGCGAGTGGTAGCCGTCCTCGGCGGCGCGGGCGACGCGGCGGACGCGCAGGTCGCCGGTCCCGCCGCTGCGCCGCGACGGCGAGGACGCGCGGGCCGTCCTGCGCGGCCGCGAGGCGCTCGACGTCGACGCGGCCCGGCGCCGCGGCGGCTCGGGCTCGCGGCAGATCGGGCAGTTCTGGACGAAGCGGTTGTGGCGGCAGAACGTCGGCACCGGCGACCCATGCTAGACGGCCGCCGGCCGGCGCCGGTCAGGCCGGGCGCCGCGACCAGGTGGCGGCCGACAGGAGCGGGTCGGGGTCGTCGGCCCGCGCGGGCGCGAGGCCCTCGGCGGCGAGCCCGAGCTCGGCGGCGACGCGGTCGATGAGCTCGGCGCTGCGCCGGGTGGCCGTCTCCCAGGCCGCGGCCAGGACCTCCTGGTCGACGTGGCGGCCGCGGCCGGCGACGACGCGCAGCGAGTGGCCGGCGGGCGGGCGCGGATGGTCGAGCGGGCCGAGCGCGCGCACCTCGGGCGGCCCGCCGGCGATCGCCGACACGGTGATCCGCGGGCGGCCGGCGCGGCGGCGCGGCGGGGGCAGGCGCCCCCAGGTGGCGGCGCGCAGGGTGCCGTCGCGCATGAGCGCGTCGCGGCCGTGGTGGCGCGGGCGGCGGCGGCGCTCCCGCTCGCCGGCGCGCAGCCGCGGCCAGCGCACGAACAGCGCCTCGGCCAGCATCCAGGCGAGCGCGACGCAGAGCGCGACGGTCGTGATCGCGGGCGCCCACGCCTGCTCGAGGAGGCAGAGGTTGCGCCCGTCCCCGGGCGGCGGGCAGCTCGTCTCCGAGGTGCGGACCGGGAGGACGACGATCAGCGCGATCGCAAGCCCCGCCAGGACGAAGATCAGATGGGGCAGGGACCGGCGCGCACGCATTCCACCTCGGGTGTCGGCGGGGACGGGGCGAACCTCACCCCGTCCCCGCGGTGCTGGACGACGGTCGTAGCCGCCGCTACGACCCGATGCGGTCGCGGACGACCCGGTAGCCGGGGCGCGCGGTCCCGTCCGGGTTCGTCAGCCCGGCGTCGAAGCGGGCGTTCGGCCCCGAGCCGGTCCACTGGAAGATGTAGAGCCGCTTGATGCGCGGGAAGGCGTCGGCGATGCGGAACATGAGCCGCAGGGCCTTCGCGGCCCGCTCCTGGCCGGTCCTGCCGCCCGGGAACGTGCTGCCGAGCTTGACGACGCCGCCGGTCTCGGTGAGCCAGACGCTGCCGCGCACGGCGCGCAGGAACGCCCGCGTCCGCTCCATCGAGTTGCGGTTCGTGTCGGAGTAGTTGTGCAGGCCCCAGATCCTCGGCGCCGGCTTGGCGTACTTCTGGAACGTGCGCAGGTAGCGCAGCGACGGGCCCATGTCGACGCCGTCGAGCAGGTCGAGGCCGGTCACCGTGCAGCCCGTGCAGATGCTGCGCAGCGCCATGTAGTAGGTCGCGGCGGTGCGCGCGCTCGGGCTGGCGAACTGGCCCTTGACCGTGCCGCGGTTGGCCTCGTTCCACGGCTGGTACTCGCGCACGTACGGGAACGCCCGGATGAACTTCCGCGTCGCGCGGATGTACTGGCTGCGCGACGGCAGCTTCATCGGGGTGTGGCGCGAGTGGTAGAAGGCGACGAGGACGCGGGCCCCGGCCTTCTGCGCGGCCTCGATGAACGCGGCCGCGTTGCGCGCGTCGTCGCCGTGGTCCATCGCGTCGTAGGGCGCGATGTAGCGGACGATCGGGACGTCGAGCTGCTGGAACAGGGGGCTGGAGAACATGGACGCCTGCTGGTCGCCGATGCCGATCGTGGCGGCGGACCCGGCCGACGGCGCGGCCAGGAGAGCGAGCGCAGCGCAGCATCCGGCTGCGAGCGTACGGATCATGGTGGCGCGGGACGCTAGCGGCCGGACCGGCGGCCGAGCCGCTCCAGTCCGCCGAGGAACAGGTCGGCGCAGAAGCGGGCGGCGCGCTCGACGTCGGGCGGGTCCTCCTCGAGCAGGCGCACCCCGACCTCGAAGGCGGTGCCGAACATCGCGGCGGCCATGAGGTCGGTGTCGTGGTCGGGCACGAGGCCGGCGGCGACGCCGTCGCGCAGGTCGTCGGCGAGCTCGGCGATCCCGGCGACGATCGCGGGCACGTCGAACATCGCCCGGATCGTCCCCGCGTTGCGGCGCACGAGCTCGAACGTGGCGCGGTCCTCGACGAGCATGGCGAAGTACGCACGGAAGCCGTCGAGGACGAACGCCTCGGCGGTGCCGCCGGCGATCCGCGCCGCGTGGGCGCGCCCGGCCGCCTCGCGGGCGGTCTCCTCCAGCAGCGCCCGGAAGACCGACTCCTTGTCGGGGAAGTAGTTGTAGAAGGTGCCGCTGGCGAGGTCGGTGCGGCGGATGATGTCGCGGACCGTCGCGGCGCCGTAGCCGATCTCGACGAAGGCCTCGCGGGCCGCGGCCAGGATCGCGGCGCGGTTGGCCTGCTTGGTGCGCTCGCGCTTGCCGACGGCGGCGGCCCCCATCAGGCGGGCACCGCCTCCGCCCGGCGCGGGACCGGCAGCGCGAAGCCGGCGGCGCGGGCGCGCTGCGCGCCGGCCCGCCGCTCGGCGTCGAGGCCCTGGCGGTACTCCTCGAAGTCGACCTGGATCGTGTGCCGCTTGGAGGCGACGTAGCGCTTGCGCATCGCCCGCTGCTCGCGCTCGATGTCGTCGAGCATCTCCGGCCGCGGCGGCAGCGCGTAGTGGCCGGTCAGGTACTCGGCGATCCAGCGGCCCTGCGCCTCGGCCAGCGGCATGATCGCGCCGAGCGGCTGCAGGAGCCCGACGAAGAAGACGTCGTCGTAGTCGGGGTGGAAGACGCGGCGGAACAGGTCGATGCGGTTGTCGGGGGCGGAGATGAGGTCCTCGTCGAAGAACGGGAACGTGATCCGGTAGCCGGTGCAGTAGACGACGACGTCGGCGTGGACCGAGGAGCCGTCGGTGAACACGACGCGGTCGCCCTCGAGGCGCGCGATGTTCGGCTTCGGCGTGATCGTGCCGTGGCCGATGCGGTCGAGGATGCGCCCCGACACGGTCGGGTGGGCCTGCCCGAAGCGGTGGTCGGGCTTGGGCAGGCCGTAGCGCTCGGGGCTGCCGGCGACGAGGCGCACGATCAGCTCGGTGATCCGCGAGCGGATCGCGAACGGCACCCGCGGGTCGTTGCGCAGCAGCTGGTCCATCGGGCGGCCGAGGATGTACTTCGGCAGGATCCAGGCGCCGCGGCGGGCGGCGAGGACGGTCGACCGCGCGACGTAGCTGGACTCGACGGCGATGTCCATCGCGCTGTTGCCCATCCCGAGGACGACGACGTCCCTGCCGCGCAGGACCTCGTCGCTGCGGTAGTCGTGGGCGTGCATCTGGACGCCGGTGAACGTGTCGCTGCCGGGGAACGGCGGGTCGGGCCACTGCGGGTCCCAGTGGTGGCCGTTGGCGACGAGCAGCGCGTCGAAGCGCTCGGTCGAGCCGTCGCCGAGCGTGAGCGTCCAGCCGCCCTCGCGGCCGCGCTCGGCGCGCTCGACGCGCGTCCGGAAGCGGATGTGGGGGCGCAGGCCGAAGTGGTCGACGTAGCTCTCGAAGTAGGCGGCGATGTGGGTGTGGTGCGGGAAGTCGGGATACGACTTCGGCATCGGGAAGTCGCGGTACTCCATCCGCTCGCGCGACGTGTTGATGTGCAGCCCCTCGTAGGCGGCCGACATCCCGTTGCTGTTGTCGAAGACCCAGTTGCCGCCGATGCGGTCGGACGCCTCGAAGGCCGTGACCTCGAGGCCCGCGTCGCGCAGGCCCTTCACCGCGGTGATGCCGGACGAGCCGGCGCCGATGACCGCGCAGCGCGGCAGGTTGGTGGACATCCGCGAGCACCCCTCGATCGCCGGAGAAGTTGACGGAGGCGTCACGTTAGCGCGGAGGTGATGCAGACGTCAACGTTCAGATGTACGGTCCGCGCATGTCCCGCTCCATCCTGGCATGGGCCGCCGCCGCCGTGGCGGCGCTCGTGCTCCCCGCGAGCGCCTCCGCGAAGGACTACGCCGGCACGGCGCTCAACATCATCCCGTCGGGCCAGTACGGCAGCGTCCCGGTCCCAGAGGGGGCCGACCTGCAGGCCCGCATGTACGACGGGCTCACGCCGCTGTTCGACCAGGTGACCGCGGCGGACCTCACGACGTACTTCAAGTCGTCGCGGTTCGGCACGAAGGGCCAGTGCCCGTGCCGCGTCGAGCGGGTCCCGCGCCGGGGCGTGCGGATCGTGCGCGACCGCTTCAACGTCCCGCACATCACCGGGCGCAACCGGCTCGACCTGTCGTGGGCGGCCGGCTGGGTCGTCGTCGAGGACCGCGGGCTGCTCATCGCCCAGGGCCGCTACCCGGCCCGGTTCGCCGCGCTCGACGCGCCCGGCATCGACGCGTTCTCGCTCGTCACCGGGCTGAAGTCGGTGACGGTCACCGCCCAGGCCGACCGGATCATCGAGCGCCGGCAGACGCGGGCGCTGCGGCGGCTGGGCCGCGAGGGGCGGGCGATCCTGCGCGACATCGACGCCTACGTCGCGGGCATGAACGCGCGGCTGCGCTTCGAGAAGTCGGCCCAGAAGCCGTTCACGCGCGTCGACGTCTACGCCGTGAACGCGCTCGCCGGCCAGATCTTCGGCCAGGGCGGCGGCGACGAGGCGCGCCGCTCGATGCTGCTCGACGCGCTGCAGAAGCGGCTCGGCGAGCAGGAGGGCCGGCAGGTGTGGGAGGACCTCACCGAGCAGATGGACGAGGACACGCGGACGACGATCAGCCGGCGCTTCCCCTACGAGCAGGTGCCCGCCGGCGCGACCGGCAACGCGATCATCGACGACGGCTCGATGACGCCGACCGCGCTGCAGGCCGCGTCCGCGCGGTCGCGCGCGCACCGCAACATGTCGAACTTCCTGCTCGTGTCGGGCAGGCGCTCGACGAACGGCCACCCGCTGTTCGTGGCCGGGCCGCAGATCGGCTACTTCTACCCCGGCCTGACGCTCGAGATGGACCTCAAGGCGCCGGGGATCGAGGCGCGCGGCGCGGCGATGCCGGGCGGCGCCGGGAACCTCCTCATCGGCCGCGGCCCCGACTACGCGTGGTCGCTGACGTCGGCCGGGTCGGACACGAACGACCAGTTCGTCGAGACGCTCTGCGACGGGTCCGACACGAAGTACCTCTACAAGGGCCGCTGCCGCGAGATGGGCCTCGTCGACGCCGGCGAGATCCAGGGCGAGGGCCGCGTCGTCTACCGCACGACCGTCCACGGCCCCGTGCTCGGCTACGCGACCGTCGACGGCCGCCGCGTGGCGATCTCGATGAAGCGCTCCAGCCACGGCCGGGACATCCTCTGGCAGGTCATGTTCAAGCGCCTGACCGACGGGAAGGTCCGGGGGCTCCGGTCGTTCTACCGGGCGGCGGCGACCTCGCCGTTCACGTTCAACGTCGCCTACGCCGACGACCGCGACATCGCCACGTACTCGGCCGGGCGGCTGCCGATCCGCGACCCGCGCGTCGACCCGCGGCTGCCGACGATCGGCACCGGCGAGTACGAGTGGAAGGGCTTCCTGAAGCCGATGGACCACCCGCACGAGGCGAACCCCGCGTCGGGCGTCCTGACCAACTGGAACAACAAGCCGGCGCCCGGGTTCGGGTCGGCCGACGACCAGTGGACGTACGGGTCGATCCAGCGGGTCCAGATGCTCGACGCCGGCATCGCCACGCGCGAGAAGCACGACCTCGCGTCGGTGACCGCGGCGATGAACGCGGCGGCGACCCAGGACCTGCGCGTCCAGGGCTCGGTCATGGAGGCGATCGCCGGCGTGCTCGCCGGGTCGCCGGCACCGAGCGCGCGCTCACAGCGGATGCTCGACCTGCTGCTGGCGTGGCGGGCGCAGGGCGCGTCGCGCGTCGACCGCGAGCCGGACGGCGCGATCGACGCCGGCGCGGCCGCGACGATCATCAGCGAGCTCTACCCGCGGATCGCCGACGCGGTCCTCGGCCCGGTGCTCGGGCCGCAGCTGGAGCAGCTCAACCAGATCGTCGGGTCCGACAACTCGCCGCGCACCGGGTTCACCGGCGGGCGGATCAACTACGTCGACAAGGACCTGCGCACGCTGCTGGGCGAGCGGTTCAGGTCGCCGTTCCGCACCCGCTTCTGCGGGCGCGGCGACCTCGAGGCCTGCCGGGCGTCGCTGTGGCAGGCGTTCGAGGAGGCCGGGGCGGCGCTCGCCGCCGCGCAGGGCACCGACGACCCGGCGCAGTGGCGGTCGGACGCCGACGCGGAGCGGATCCGCTTCGCGCCGGGCCTGCTGCCGATCACGATCCGCTACACGAACCGCCCGAGCGGCATCCAGCAGGTGATGACGTTCACCGGGCACCGGCCGGGCCGCCGCTGACGGCCCGGCCGCGGCCCCCGGCGCCCCCCCCGCCGGCGGGGGCCGGGCCCCCGCCGCCCGCGCGGG
>JADGIB010000083.1 GCA_019683665.1 Solirubrobacteraceae bacterium | reverse complement strand
CGCCGGGCGGGCGGGCGCCGGGGGCGGCGCCGTCTGGCGCATGAACCGCTCGAGCGCGGCGACGACCGCGGCGGCCTCCTCGGGCGAGGCGCCGGGCGCGACGATGCGCAGCTCGGGGCGGCGGTTGGGCACGATGCGGCAGGCTACCGCCCATGCCCGAGCTGCCGGTCCTCGACCACGGCGCCGTGCTGGCCGCCGTCACCCCCGCCGACGCGATCGCGCACGTCCGCGAGGCGTTCCTGCGCCACCGGCGCGGCGAGTGGTCGATGCCGCCGAAGGTCTACCTCGACAGCCCGCCGCACGGCGACTTCCGGGCCATGCCCGCCCGCGGCAACGGGCTGGCGATCCTGAAGTGGATCTCGTCGTTCCCGGGCAACCCGGCGGCGCGCGGGCTGCCGGCGGTCATGGGCGTCGTGTGCGTCAGCGACGCTGCCACCTCGCAGCCGCTCGCGCTCCTCGACGCGGCGGCGGTGACCGCGCTGCGCACGGGCGCGGTCGCGGCCGTCGCCGCCGACGCGCTCGCCCGCGAGGGCGCTCGCACCGCCGGCATCGTCGGCTGCGGCCTGCACGGGGCGTGGGCGGCCCGCTGCCTGGCCGCCGCCGGCTACGGCCCCGGGGTCTGCCACGACCCGCGGCCCGAGGCGGCCGAGGCGCTCGCCGCCGAGCTCGGCTGGCGGACGGGGCCGCTCGCCGAGGCGCTCGCCTGCGACGTCGTCACCTGCGTCACCCCCGGCGCGGAGGTCGTCGTCGACGTCAAGGACCTGCGCCCCGGCCTGCACCTGAACATGCTCGGCGCCGACGGGCCCGGGAAGGCCGAGGCGACCGTCGGCGCCGTCCGCTCGTGCGCGCTGTTCTGCGACGACTGGGTCCAGGCCTCGCACGGCGGGGAGCTGACCGGCGCCGTCGAGGCGGGGCTCGTCACCCGCGACGACGTGACCGACCTCGGCGCCGTCCTCGCCGGCGGGGCGCCGGGCCGGCCGGGGCCGCAGGCCGTCACGCTCTTCGACTCCACCGGCCTGGCGATCCAGGACCTCGCGATCGCCGTCGCCGTCCTCGACGCGCTGCGCGCCGGGCGCGTCGAGGCCCAGCGCGTCAGCCTGTGAGGACCCGCCGGGCCATGACCGGGTCGTCGGTGATGATCGCGTCGACGCCGATCTGCGCGGCGGCGCGGACCTCGTCGGCGCGGTCGAGCGTGTACGGCACGACCTTCAGGCCGGCCGCGTGCGCGGCCTCCACGTAGGCGGCGTCGACCGGGAACTGCGGCGACACCCACGCCGCGCCGGCGTCGAGCGCGATCTGGACCGACGCGGCCTCGCCCGCCTTCACTGTGAGCGCCGCGCGCTGGGCGTTCGGCATCGCGGCGCGGGCGGCGGCGAGGTTCGGCGGGAAGAACGACTGCACGACGATCGAGGCGGGCGGCACCCCGGCGCGCGCGACGGCGGCGGCGAGCGCGCGGGCGCTCGCGCCGGCCGGGTCGAACCGCTTGAGCTCGATCGACGCCTTCGCGCCGGTCCGCCTGACGAGCGCGAGGACCTCGGCCAGCGTCGGGACCGGGATCCGCTGCCGGGTGCGCTTCGCCGGCAGCGGGCTGCCCGGCGAGCCGAGCACGTCGGTCGGGCAGGCGCGCCGGATCTGCCGGGCGGTGCGGGCGGCGACCGGCCCGCGGCAGACGGTCGTGCGGTCCAGCGTGTCGTCGTGGATGACGAGCGGCACGCCGTCCTTCGTCATCTGGACGTCGAGCTCGAGCACGAAGTCGCGGCGCGCCGCGGCCCGGAACGCCGGCATCGTCGACTCGGGGTACGCGGGGCGGCCGTCGACGTACGCCCCGCCGCGGTGGGCCTGGATCTCCGGCGTCGTGGCGGGCGCGGCCGTCGCGATCACGGCGAGCGCGGTGGCGAGCAGCATGGTGCGGAACCTACGCCGCCGCGCACCCCGCTACGCCGGTTCGGGTTCGGGGGCGGCGGCCGGATCGGCCGGCGGGTGGCGGATGCGCCAGACCTCCTGGGCGACGATCTGGATCGTCGCCGCGGCGGGGATCGCCAGCAGGGCGCCGAGGATGCCGAGCAGGGTCGCGCCCGCGAAGACCGACAGGATCACGATGATCGGCCGCAGCTGGACCGTGCGCTTGTAGACGAACGGGCCGAGGACGTGGGTCTCGAGCTGCTGGTAGACGATGAAGTAGACGAGGAACGCGATCGCGATCCCCGGCCCCTCGAAGAGCGCGACGAGGGCGATGACGATCGCCCCGATCGCCGAGCCGACGAGCGGGATGAGCGCGAAGAACGCCATCTGCACGGCGAGCGGGATCGCGAACGGGATCCCGAGCACGACCATCGCCACGAACGACGCGAGCCCGGCCAGGCCGGCGACCGCGAACGCGCCGGCGACGTAGCCGCCGATCGCGCGGCCCGCCTCGCTCGTCAGCCGATCGAACTGGTCCGCGCGCTCCGGGGTGAGCCGGCCGCGGATCCAGCGCGCGATCCGCGGGCCGTCGAGCAGCAGCAGGAACGCGATCGCCGCGATCGCGATCGCCTCGGCGGCCCGCTCGGCCGCCCCGACCGTCACGGTCTCCAGCTCGGCGGCGGCGCCGCCCAGCAGCGACGGGAGCTTGTCGGCCTCGCCCTCGAGCTTGGCCACCAGCCCGTACTCCTCGTCCCAGCGGTGGAGCGTCGCGTTGTCGCGCAGGTCGCGGATGTAGCCGGGCACGGCGCGGACGAACTCCTCGATCTCCTCGACGAGCGGCGGGACGACGACGAGGCCGACGAGGACGATGAGCCCGACGATCGCGAGGTAGACGAGGAGGATCGCCAGCGCCCGCGGCGCGCGGGTGGCCCGCTCGACGAACCCGACCGGGCCGCTGAGCGCGACTGCGACGAACACGGCGAGGACCGCGAGCAGCAGGACGTCGCGCAGGAGGTATGCGAGGTAGATGGCGGCGGCGATGACGACGACCACCATCACCGTGCGGGCGGTCTGCGCCGGGGTGGCGTTCACGCGCCGTGACGCTACCCGGGCGGCCGGACCGCTCCGCGCGCGTCAGCGCCGGGCGCCCGCGCGGGCCGGGCGCCCGACGAGCAGGCGCACGAGCGGCGGCGCGAGCAGGACCATCGCGAACACGCGCAGCGACTGGACGGCGACGACGAACGTCGTGTTCCCGCCGAGGTCGGCCGCCGCGGCGAGGACGGCGTAGAGGCCGCCCGGGGTCGTGGCCAGGTAGGCGTCGCCGTAGGTGATGCCGGCCAGCGGCGCGGTCGCCGCGGCGACGCCGGCGCAGAGCGCGACCATCGCCAGGATCGAGACGAGGGTCGCCGGCAGCAGCCGCCCGGCCTCGCGGATCGTCGCGACCGTGAAGCGCAGGCCGATCTGCAGGCCGATCAGCGCGAAGCCGACGTCCTGGACGAGCTCGGGGACCGCGGCGTCGCCGGCGATCCCGGAGACCGACAGGATCGCGGCGACGACGAGCGGGACGAGCAGCGTCCCCGCGGTCAGCCGCACGAGGCGGGCGATCGCGACGCCGACGACGCCGCAGCCGGCCGTGAACGCGAGGTCGAGGACGAGGCCCTCGCCGCCGGCGGGCGGCGCGTGGCCGCCCCCGTCGTCGTAGAGGAGGTAGTGGGCGACGAGCGGCGCGAGGAGGACGACGACGAGGACGCGCAGGTACTGCATGAACGCGACGAGGCGCGCGTCGGCCTTCAGCTCGTCGGCCATCGCCACGATCCCGCTCGCGCCCCCGGCGATGAGCCCCAGGCAGGCGGTCGCCCGGTCCAGCCCGGTCGCCCGCGCCATTGCCAGCCCGGCGCCGAGCGAGATCGCCAGCGTCGCGACGGTCATGACGACGACGGTCAGCCAGTCGGCGCCGACGGCCTCCAGCGTCTCGGCGTCGACGGAGGCGCCAAGCGCGACGCCGACGATCGCCTGGCCGACCGTCAGCCCCGGCTTCGGGAGCGCCAGCGGCCGGCGGTGGGCGACCGCCAGCGCGTAGGCGATCCCGACGGCGAGCGCGGCGAACAGCGCCGCGCTCGGCAGGCCCGCCGCCCCGAACGCGACCGCGGCGAGCGCCGTCGCCGCGGCGACGCCCGACCAGCGGAGCGCGGTGGCGGCCCTCGGCGTCACGCCCCCGCCGGGCTAGAGCGGGATGTTGCCGTGCTTGCGCTTCGGCCCCGGCTCGCGCTTGGTCTGCAGCGTCTCCAGCGCCGTGATGACCTTCGGCCGCGTCTCGCTCGGGACGATGACGTCGTCGATGTAGCCGCGCTCGGCCGCCGTGTACGGGTTGGCGAAGCGCGCCTTGTAGTCGTCCATGAGCTTCTTGCGGCGCTGCTCCGGCGTCGGCGACGTCGCCAGGTCGCGCCGGTAGATGATGTTCACCGCGCCCTCGGGGCCCATGACCGCGACCTCGGCCGTCGGCCAGGCGAAGTTGAAGTCGGCGCCGAGGTGCTTGGAGGACATGACGTCGTAGGCGCCGCCGTAGGCCTTGCGGGTGATGACCGTGATCTTCGGGACGGTCGCCTCCGCGAACGCGTAGAGGAGCTTCGCGCCGTGGCGGATGATCCCGTTCCACTCCTGGTTGGTGCCGGGCAGGAAGCCGGGCACGTCGCACAGCGTCAGCAGCGGGATGTTGAACGCGTCGCACGTGCGCACGAACCGCGCCGCCTTCTCGGAGGCCTCGATGTCGAGGACGCCGGCCAGCGACCGCGGGTTGTTGCCGACGACGCCGACCGCGTAGCCGTTCAGGCGCGCGAAGCCGACGACGATGTTCGTCGCGAAGTGCTCGTGGACCTCGAAGAACTCGCCGTCGTCGACGATGAGCCGGATGACGTCGCGCATGTCGTACGGCTTGCTCGGGTCCGCCGGGACGACGTGGTTGAGCTCCTCGTCCATCCGCATCGGGTCGTCGGTCGGCTGCACCCGCGGCGGGATCTCGAGGTTGTTCTGCGGCAGGAACGACAGCAGGTAGCGGGCGTCCTCGAGGCAGGCGTCCTCGTCCTCGGCGGCGAAGTGCGCGACGCCCGAGCGGGTGCTGTGCGCCATCGCCCCGCCGAGCTCCTCGAAGCCGACCTCCTCGCCGGTCACCGTCTTGATGACGTCGGGGCCGGTGATGAACATGTGCGACGTCTCCTTCACCATGAAGATGAAGTCGGTGATCGCCGGCGAGTAGACGGCGCCGCCCGCGCACGGGCCCATGATCAGGCTGATCTGCGGGATGACGCCCGAGCAGCGGACGTTGCGCAGGAAGACGTCGCCGTAGGCGCCCAGCGAGACGACGCCCTCCTGGATGCGGGCGCCGCCGGAGTCGTTGATGCCGATGACCGGGCAGCCGATCTTCGCCGCCAGGTCCATGATCTTGCACATCTTCTCCGACATGACCTCGCCGAGCGAGCCCCCGAAGACGGTGAAGTCCTGGCTGAAGACGCAGACGCGGCGCCCGTCGATCGTCCCGTGCCCGGTGACGACCGCGTCGCCCCAGGGCCGGTTGCGCTGCATGTCGAAGTCGATCGTGCGGTGACGCACGAACGTGTCGAGCTCCTGGAAGGAGCCGGGGTCCAGCAGCTTCTCGATCCGCTCCCGGGCCGTGTGCTTGCCGCGCGCGTGCTGCTTCTCCTCCGCCTCGGGCGACGAGTGCGCGGCGGCCTGGCGCAGCTCCATCAGCTGCGCGAGCTTCTCCTCGAAGGTCTCCGGGTGCGTCTGGCGCTGGCTCATGAGGCGATGGACTGTATTGGCCGCGCGGTCAGGCCGGTCTCGTCGCCAGCGCGCGGCCGCCGACGACGCCGAGCAGCCGCAGCCGCTGCGCGGACTCGCTGCCGGGCGCGGCCGTGTAGACGAGCAGCAGCTGCGCCTCGTTCTCGGCGACGAGCACCTGGCACTCGAGCTCCAGGCGCCCGACCTGCGGGTGCAGGAGGACCTTCGGCTCGCTGCCCGGCCGCCACGAGACGTCGTGGTCGGCCCAGCGGGCGGCGAACTCCGGCGACGCGGCCAGCAGCCGGTCGACGAGGCCGCGGACGCGCGGGTCGCCGGGGTCGCGGCCGAGCGCGATCCGCAGGCCGGCCGCGTAGGCCCGCGAGAGCCGGTCGTGCTCGGCCGGGTCGTGGAGCGCGCGCTCGTCCGGGTCGGTGAACCAGCGATAGTAGCGCGAGCGGCGCGGGTCGTCGGGCACGAAGCGGGACTCGTCGCCGTGCAGGGCGACGGCGAGCTCGTTCTGGGCGAGGACCTCGGCGAGGTCGTTGAGGACCATCGCCGGCGTGTCGAGCCGGTCGAGGACCCGCAGGATCCCCGGGCTGACGTGGTCGGTGCGCACGTCGACGCGCGGCGGGGCGTGCCCGGCGAGCCGGTAGAGGTGGTCGCGCTCGGCCAGCGTGAGGCGCAGCGCGCGGGCGATCGCGGCGAGCATCGACGGGGACGGCTGCGGGCCGCGCCGCTGCTCCAGCCGCGTGTAGTAGTCGGTCGACATGCTCGCCAGCAGCGCGACCTCCTCGCGGCGCAGGCCGCCGGTCCGCCGCCGCGCGCCGCGGGCGAGGCCGACGTCCTCGGGCTGCATCGCCGCCCGTCGCCGGCGCAGGAAGTCGGCCAGCTGATCGCGGTCCACGCGCCCAGTATGCGCCTCGGCGCCCGCTGCAGCCAGGGATCGCCGATCCCCGGCTCCACGAGGCTCTTCCGCCGGGCGCCGGGACGCGCGACCGTGACCGCATGACCACCGCGCTCATCACCGGCGGCAACCGCGGCCTGGGCCGCGCGACCGCCCTCGCCCTCGCCGGCGCCGGCCTCGACGTCGTCGTCACCTACCGCGTCCACGCCGAGGAGGCGCGCGACGTCGTCGACCGCATCGAGGCGCTCGGCCGCCGCGCCGCGGCGCTGCCGCTCGACGTCGGCGACCCGTCCACGTTCCCGGCCTTCCGGTCCGCGCTGCGCGCGCACCTGCCCGACGGCCGCCTCGACGTCCTCGTCAACAACGCGGGCTCGGCCCTCTACCGCGGGCTGGACGCGGTGACCGAGCCCGAGGTCGACCGCGTCGTCGCCGAGCACCTCAAGGGCCCGCTCTTCCTCACGCAGGTGATCGCCGACCTGCTCGCCGACGGCGCCCGGGTCGTGAACGTCAGCTCGGCGCTGACCCGGATCACGCTGGCCGGGTCGGGGCCCTACGCGTCGGCGAAGGCGGCCGTCGAGGCGCTCACCCGCTACCAGGCGCTCGAGCTCGCGCCGCGCGGCATCACCGTCAACGTCGTCGCGCCCGGCGCGGTCCCGACCGACTTCGGCGACGGCCACCTGCGCGAGGACCCGCAGCTGCAGGAGGCCGTCACGCAGAGCACCGCCCTCGGCCGCCTGGCCACCCCCGGGGACGTCGCCGACGCGATCACGGGCCTCGTGACGGCGTCGGGCTCGTGGGTCACCGGGCAGCGGATCGAGGCGTCCGGCGGCCTGCGCCTGTGATCAGCGCCGAAACGGCCGGTGGCGGGCCTGGCCGAGGGCGTCGAGCACCCCGGAGAGGACCGCCTCCGGGTCGGCGGGGGGCGGGTCCGCCGGCGGCGGCAGGCCGTCGCGCTGCCAGAAGCGCAGCCGGCGGCGCCGCGGCGGCGGGTCCGGCGCCGCGGCCGGGTGCGCGCGCAGCGTCACCCGCGTGCCCCACCCGGCGGGCTCGAGCTCGACGGTGCCGCACATGCGCTCGCCCTCCCAGGCGACCGTCGTCTCGGGCTCCACGCGGGTGATCTCGATGTCGCCGAACGCCGCCAGGTGGCGGGTCAGCGCGCCGGCGTCCGACAGCTCCGCCCACAGCTCGGGCGGCGACTTCACGAGGGTGCGCCGGACCTCCATCGCCGCCGGGCTTCCCTGTGCGCGGAGAGAGTCCTTCCCGCGGGGCGCCCTACCGCTCGGCGCGCGCCGCGACGGCCCGCGCCCACGGTGCGCCGCCGGGCGTCGCGCGCAGCAGCAGCCATGACAGCCAGATCCCGACGACGAACAGCGGCACGCCCATCGCGACCCGGGCCGCGCCGAGCGCGACGAGCGCGCCCGCCGCGTAGAGCGGCGCCTGGACGGCGATGCGGGCGAGGAACAGCGCCACCCACACCCAGCTCGCGCGGGCGTAGACGCGGACGAGCACGGGGTCCTGCCGCCAGCTTGAGTCGGCCTTCGTCAGCGCGGCGACGATGACGCCGACGAGCGGCCAGCGGACGAGGATCGAGATCGCGTAGGCGCCCGCGTAGGCGCCGTTCAGGAGCAGCCCGGGCAGGAAGAAGTTCTCGGCCTTGCCGGTCTTCGCGGCGACGTAGCCGGCGATCGCGACCCCGAGGACGCCCGACAGCGCGTACATCGGCGTCTGGCGGCGTAGGATCCGCGCGGCGGCGAGGACGGCGGCGAGCGCGACCGCGGCGATCGCCGCCGTCCGGGTCTGCGAGCCCGACGCCGTGTAGACGACGACGAAGACCGCCGCGGGCAGCGCCGTCTCGGCGATGCCGAGCGGGCCGCCGACGGCGTCGGCCAGCGAGGGCGGGGCGGGCGGCGGCGCCTGCGGGTCAGTCGCTGGGCTGGTACTCACCGAAGACGTCGCGCATCGCGCCGCACACCTCGCCCAGCGAGCAGCGGTCGCGCAGCGCGTCCTTGAGGACGGGCAGGAGGTTGTCGGTGCCGCGCGCCGCCTCGCGGATCTCCTCGAGGCGCCGGGCGACGAGCGCCTGGTCGCGGTCGGCCTTGAACGCCTTCAGACGCTCGACCTGCTCGCGCTCGATCGCCGGGTCGACGCGCAGGAGCTCCTCGACCTCGACCTCGTCCTCGACGAACTCGTTGACGCCGACGACGATGTCCTGGCGCAGGCGGTAGCGCTCCTGGTAGCCCCAGGCCGACTCCTCGATCTCGTTCTTGATGAACGGGATCGCCTGGACGGCGCCGCCGAGCTCGTCGATCTTCGCGATCAGCTCGGTCGCGCGCGACTCGATCTCGTCGGTGAGCGCCTCGACGAAGTAGGAGCCGGCGAACGGGTCGACGGTGTCGGCGGCGCCCGACTCGTAGGCGACGATCTGCTGGGTGCGCAGCGCGATCTTCGCCGCCCGCTCGGTCGGCAGCGCGAGCGCCTCGTCGTAGCCGTTCGCGTGCAGCGACTGGGTGCCGCCGCAGACGGCCGCGAACGCCTGCAGCGCGACGCGCATGATGTTGTTGTGCGGCTGCTGGGCGGTCAGCGTCACGCCGCCGGTCTGCGTGTGGAAGCGCAGCATCATCGACTTCGGGTCCTTGGCCCCGAAGCGGTCGCGCATGATGTGCGCCCACATCCGCCGGGCGGCGCGGAACTTCGCGACCTCCTGGAAGACGTTGTTGTGGCCGTTGAAGAAGAAGGCCAGGCGCGGGGCGAAGTCGTCGACGGCGAGGCCGGCGTCGATCGCCGCCTGCACGTAGGCGATCCCGTTGGCGAGCGTGAACGCGACCTCCTGGACGGCGCTGGCGCCCTTCTCGCGGAAGTGGTAGCCGCTGATCGAGATCGTGTTCCACTTCGGCACGTGCTCCCTGCAGTACGCGAAGAGGTCGGTCGTCAGCCGCATCGCGCCCTCGGGCGGGTAGATGAAGTTCCCGCGGGCGATGTACTCCTTGAGGATGTCGTTCTGGGTCGTGCCGCGCAGCGCGTGCGACGGGACGCCCTGCTCCTCGGCCACCAGCTCGTAGAGGAGGAGGAGCACGGCCGCCGGGGCGTTGATCGTCATCGACGTCGACACCTGGTCGAGCGGGATGCCGTCGAACACGGCGCGCATGTCGTCGATCGTGTCGATCGCGACGCCTGTGCGGCCGACCTCGCCCAGGCAGCGCGGGTCGTCGGAGTCGAGCCCGAGCTGGGTCGGCAGGTCGAACGCCATCGACAGGCCGGTGCCGCCGTTGGCGAGCAGGTACCGGTAGCGCTCGTTGGACTCCTTCGCCGTCGCGTAGCCGGCGTACTGGCGGATGGTCCACAGCCGCTTGCGGTACATCTCGCGGTGGACGCCGCGCGTGTACGGGAACTCGCCGGGCTCGCCGAGCTCGAGCGGGTCCGGCAGGTCCTCCTCGGTGTAGAGGGGCTTGATCTCGATCCCCGAGTCGGTGAAGCGACGCGGGTCATCGGGGCCCACGATCGGGGCGACGGTGAGGCGCTCGGGGGTCGCGGCCATGCGCAAAGGCTACCCGCGGGCGGCCGTGCGACCGCCGCTGCCCGCGGGCGCGGCGAGGAAGGGCGTAGGCTTCGTCGCGATGCTCGTCCGCGTCCGCCTGTTCGCCCAGCTGCGGGAGCGCGCCGGCCGCTCCGAGCTGGAGCTGGAGCTGCCCGAGGGCGCGCGCGTCGCCGACGCGCTGGCCGCCGTCGGCGACCTCGCCGAGGGGCTGCCGCTCGTCATGGCCGTCAACCGCGAGTACGCCGACGACGACGCGGTCCTGCACCCGTCCGACGAGCTCGCGCTCGTCCCGCCGGTCTCCGGCGGTGCCGGCGGCGCGACCGTCGAGCCCGCCCTGCACTGGCGCGTCACCGACGAGCCGCTGTCGCTCGACGCGCTCGCCGCCCGCGTGCGCGACCCGCGGGCCGGCGCGGTCGTGACGTTCTCCGGCACGACCCGCGACGTCGCGCACCTCGACTACGAGGCGTACGCGGAGATGGCGGTGGTCGAGCTCGAGCGGATCGTGCGCGCCGTCGCGGCCGAGCACGACCTGTGCGCGGCGGCGGCCGAGCACCGCGTCGGCCGCGTCCCGCTCGGCGAGGCGTCGGTCATCGTCGCCGCCAGCGCCCCGCACCGGCCCGAGGCGTTCCTCGGCGCCCGCGCCCTCATCGACCGGATCAAGGCCCAGCTGCCGATCTGGAAGCGCGAGGAGGGCGAGTGGGTCGAGGGCGTGCGGCCGGCGCCGGGCGGCTGACGGCCCGGGCGGCCGCTCACAGCAGCCCGGCGCGCGAGGCGTAGGCGACCGCGGCGGCGCGCGACGGCAGGCGCAGCTTCGTGCGCGCGTTCGCGACGTGGCGGTGGACGGTGTGCGGGCTGAGGACGAGCTCGCGGGCGATCTCCGCGTCGCTGAGCCCGCGGGCCACGAGCCGCAGCACGTCGAGCTCGCGCGCGGTCAGCTCCCCGAGCGCCGCGTCGGCCTCGGGCGCCCGCGCCCCGGGCGCCGGCCCGTCGCCGCCGTCGCGCAGCTCGGCCAGCAGCGCGTCGGCGCGCGCGAGGTCGCGCACCGCCCCCAGGCGCGCGAACGCCTCCCGGGCCGCCCGCGCCTCGGCCGCCGCGTGCGGGGCCCGGTCCAGCGCCCGCAGCGCCCGCGCGAGCAGCAGCCGCGCCGTGGCCGCGTCGTGCGGCGCGTCGGCCGCCGCGAAGCCGTCGACCGCGTCCTCGGCCTCGCAGCGGGCCGCCTCGCAGTCCCCGCGGGCCGCGGCCGCCTCGGCCATGACCCGGTGGGCGCGCCCGCGCAGGTACGGGGTCCCGAGCCGCGCCGCGATCCCGGCCACCTCGGCGCCGACCGCGGCCGCCGCCTCGTGCTCGCCGAGCGCGCTCAGCGCCCGGGCGCGCAGCTCGAGCGCCGGCAGGCGGTCGAGGACGCTGCGCTCCGGCAGCCGCCGCAGGACCCGCTCGGCCGCCTCCCGCGCGACGAGCGCGTCGCCCTCCTCGAGCGCCAGCTCCCCGAGCGCGACGATCGCGTCCGGGTGCGCCCCGGCCCGCTCGTAGAGCTCGCGCGCCTCCTCGACGCGGCCCTGCAGCCGCCGCAGCTCGCCGAGGCGCACGAGCGACGTCGCGCTCATCCCGGGCGCGGCGGCGGCGAAGTCGGCCACCGCCCCGGACAGCTCGGTCTCGGCGCCGGGCCAGTCGCCGCGCGTGACGAGGATCCGCCCGTACGCGGTCCGGCACGTGCCGAGCACCTGGCGCCCGTGCCAGCGCTCCCCGAGCGTCCGCATCGCCTCGCACCACTGCGCCGCGCGCGGGAAGTCGCCGACCCCCTCGCAGGCGGCGATGAGGTAGCAGAGCGCCCACGCCATCGAGATCGGCACGTGGAGGTCCTCGCCGTGGACGATCGCCGACGCCTCGTCGAGCAGCCGCATCCCCGCCTCGACCTCGCCGAGGACGACCCGGGCCACGCCCTCCTGGGCCAGGCCGACGCCCTCGAGGTCGGCGACCTCCTGGCGGCGGCCGATGTCGCACGCCGCCCGCCCGTGCCGGGCCGCC
>JADGIB010000082.1 GCA_019683665.1 Solirubrobacteraceae bacterium | reverse complement strand
TATACGAGCCCGGCCGGGGGGGCGTCCTTCGCGCCGGCCGGGGGCCTCTGGCCCGGGGCCGGACGCGGTCGTGACGACGTCTCGGCGATCGAGCAGGAAGAGAGGGTCGGGTAGCCATGCCTAGCTGGGAGGACTTCCGGCCGTTCATCGTGACCGGCCTGGCGCTCGGCGGGGTGTACTCCCTGTCTGGCGTCGGGATGGTGGTCCTGTACCGCGCCACGGGCGTGCTGAACCTCGCCTACGGCGCCGTCGGCGCCATGGGCGCGTTCATCGCGTGGGCGCTCATCAACGACCACGGCTGGCCCGAGGGGATCTCCTACCTCGTGTGCATCCTGTTCGGCGGCGTCGTGACGCTCGCCTACGGGATGGCGTTCGGGCCGCCGCTGTCCGGCCGCGACCCCTTGGTGAAGGCGGTCGCGACCCTCGGCCTGGCGCTGATCCTGCTCGGCGCCATGTCCTGGATCTGGAGCGACAAGGCGCGCTCGATGGTCCTGCCGACCACGAAGGAGGGCTTCCACATCGGCGAGGTCCTCGTGAACTGGACCCAGGTCATCGGCCTGGCCCTCGGCGTCGGCGTGACCGCCGTCACGGCCGCGTTCCTGCGCTACACGAAGCTCGGGACCGGCATGCGGGCGCTCGCCGACGACCGCGAGATCACCGCCACGCTCGGCGTGCCGGTGCGGCGCGTGGAGGCGGCGGCCTGGTTCGGCTCCGGCATCCTGTCGGGGATCGCCGGCCTGCTGTTCAGCAACCTCGTCGGCCTCGACGCGGCCACGCTGACGTTCCTCGTCATCTCGTCGGTCGCGGCGGCGCTGATCGCCCGCCTGCAGTCGCTGTGGGTGACGCTCGCGGCCGGCATGTTCATCGGCCTCGTCACCGCGCTGGCGACGCCGATCCTGTCGATCTCGCAGTACCGCGACATGGCGCCGTTCATCATCGCGACGATCGCGCTGCTGTTCCTGTCGCGCCACGGGACGCTGGCCACCGCGAGGGGGGCGAGGTAGATGGGAGCCGTCGGAACCACCCCCGCCCCCGCCGCGCCGTCGAAGCTGCGCTCCGGCGGCCGGCGCCTGCAGCCGAACGAGATCCGCGGGCTGATCGCGATCGCGATCCTGCTCGTCGTCTCGCTCGCGATCCTGCCGGCGATCCTCAGCGTCTACTGGGTCACGGTCCTCACCGCCGTGGCCTACATCTCGGTGACCGCGCTCGGCCTCAACCTGCTCATGGGGCGGGTCGGGCTCGTGTCCCTGGGCCAGATCGCCGTCCTGGCGATGGGCGCCTGGATCTTCTCGAAGCTCTCGTTCTCGACGAGCCTGCCGTACCCGATCGTGCTCGTCCTGACCGGGCTGATCACGATGATCCTCGGCACGCTCGTCGGCCTGCCGGCGCTGCGGCTCAGCGGCCTGTACCTGGCGCTGATCACGCTCATGCTGGCCGGCGCGATCACGATCGCGCTGCGGACGATGCAGTTCCCCAACGGCGGCCCCGGGTTCCTGGGCAACGACCCGAACTCGAGCGCGGCCGTGCGGCGCCCGGCGATCGCGATGAGCGACCCGGCGTTCTTCCGCTACACGGTCATCGTCTGCCTGGTCATGTTCCTGATCGCGCTCTGGCACGTGCGCGGCAAGCCCGGGCACGCGTGGGCGGCGATCCGCCAGAGCGAGCCGGCCGCGCTCGCGGCGGGCGTGAACATCACGCTCTACAAGCTGTGGGCGTTCGCGCTCGCGTCGTTCATGACCGGCGTCGCCGGCGGCCTGATGGCCTCCGACGTCGGCCGCCTGTACGCGATCTCGTTCCCCACGGACAAGTCGATCGTCCTGCTGGCCGTCGTCCTCATGGGCGGCATCTACAGCCTGTGGGGGGCGGTCATCGCGGGCGCGTTCTACTCGCTGCTGCCGGCGCTCCTCGACGACTGGGGCCTGCCGGCGGACCTGCTGACGATCCTGTTCGGCGTCGGCATCATCCAGGTGCTGCTGACCGCGCCGGGCGGGCTCGCCCAGCAGTTCCCGCGCGACATGAGGAACCTCGGGCGGCTGATCATGCGATTGGCCCGGCGAGGCAGTTCCCCGCCGGATGACGGGAGGGCAGCGGCATGATGGAGATCGAGGGCCTGACCGTCCGCTTCGGCGGCGTGGTCCCGCTCGACGGCGTCACCGTCCGCTTCGAGGCGGGGACGTGCGGCCTGATCGGGCCCAACGGGGCCGGCAAGACGACGTTCTTCAACGTCCTGTCCGGCTTCGTCGCGCCCGTCGCGGGCTCGGTGAAGGCGTTCGGCGAGGACCTCCTCGCGCTCGCGCACTTCCGGCGGGCGCGCTGGGGCCTGCGCCGCACGTTCCAGACCGAGCAGGCGATCGAGGAGCTGTCGGTCGTCGACAACGTCGCGATGATGCTCGAGCACGTGCCCGGCAGCGGCAACGCGGCCGCGCGCCGGGAGGCGGCGATCGAGGCGATCGAGTTCGTCGGCATCGACGTCGACCCGGACACGAAGGTCGGGACGCTGCCCGCCCGCGACCGCCGCCTCGTCGAGGTGGCGCGCGCGGTCGTCGGCAAGCCCCGGCTCGTGCTCCTCGACGAGCCGGCCGCCGGCCTGCCCGACGAGGAGACCGAGCACCTCGGTCAGGTCATCCGCCGCATCCCGGAGGCGACGGGCGCGCAGGTCATCCTCGTCGAGCACGACATGACGCTCGTGGGCGCGTGCTGCGAGACGACCGCCGTGCTCGACTTCGGCAAGCTCATCGCGTCCGGGCCGACCGACGAGGTGCTCCGCGACGAGCAGGTGATCAAGGCCTACCTGGGGACGGAGGAACCGGCATGAGCGGCACGCTGCGGCTCGAGGGGATGACGGTGTCGCGCGGCGCGGGCCCGGTGGTCCGCGACGTGACGATCGACATCCCGCCGGGCAAGGTGACCGCCCTGCTGGGCCCCAACGGCGCCGGCAAGTCGAGCCTCGTGCTCGCGGTCGGCGGCGTCCTGCCGTCGAAGGGCAAGGTGCTGGCCGACGGGGTCGACCTCCACGGCAAGCGGCCGGAGAGGATCCGCGCCGCCGGCGTGGCGATCGTCCCCGAGGGCCGGCGGATGCTGCGCGGCCTGACCGTCGCCGACAACCTCGAGGTCGCCTGCTACGCGCTCTCGCGCGAGGACGCCCGCGCGGGCCGCGCCCACGCGCTCGAGCTCTTCCCGGAGCTGGAGAAGCGCCTGGACGCGCTCGCCGGGTCGCTGTCGGGCGGCGAGCAGCAGATGCTCGTCCTCGCCCAGGCGCTCGTGTCGCGGCCGAAGTGGCTGCTCGTCGACGAGCTGTCGCTCGGCCTGGCGCCGGTCGTCGTCAAGCGGCTGGTGCCGACGCTGCGCACCGTCGCCGAGAGCGGCGTCGGGGTGCTCCTCATCGAGCAGTTCGCGCACGTGGCGCTCGGCGTGGCCGAGGACGCCTACGTCATGGACCGCGGCCGCATCCACTTCTCGGGGGCCGCGAGCGAGCTGCGCGAGCACCCGGAGCTGCTGCACTCGTCGTACCTGCAGGCCGGCAACGCGGCCTAGCGGCGCCCGCCCGCCGTCCCGCTGTCGCGGGGCGGCGGGCGCCGCCCGCCCCGCGCCCCCGGCCGCGCGCCGGGGGGCGCCCCCGCGCCCCCCCCCCCCGCCCCCGGGGGGGGGGGGGGGGGGGCGCCGCCGTCGCGGCGACCCGTCACACTGGAGGGGAGATGCCCAGGCTGCCGCGTCCGATCCCCGCCGAGCTCGCCGAGCTCATCGCCGCCCGCCTGCGCGTGATCGGCGACCCGACCCGGCTGCGGCTGCTCGACGCGCTGCGCGACGGGGAGCGGTCGGTCCAGCAGCTCACCGAGGCGCTGGGGACGAGCCAGCAGAACGTCTCCAAGCACCTCGGCGTGCTGCTGAACGCGGGCCTGGTGTCGCGCCGCAAGGTCGGGACCAGCTCGCTGTACTCGGTCGCCGACCCCTCGGTGTATGCGCTGTGCGAGCAGGTGTGCGGCAGCCTCCAGGCCCAGCTGGACGAGCTCAGCGCGCTCGTAGCAGGACGTACGGGCTGACCGGCGGCCGCGGCGACCGCGACGGCTTCGGCGGCCGCGGCCGGGCGGCGGCCGCCGGCCGGTGGATCGGGGGGACGCCCGTCGCGTCGGCGGGCGCGTCGGCGGCCCGGCTCATCTCGGGACGGGCGGGGCGCCTCGGCGTCCGCCGCTGCGGGCCGGGACGCCGCGAGCGGCCGCGCGCGACGTCGACGACGAGGAGGACGATCGGGACGGCGCAGATCAGGGCGATGACGACGGTTGCGAGGCTCATGGTGTCTTCATGGCACCACCGCCCGGCCGCCCCGGCAATGGCGATCTGCCAGGCGGCGTTTCAGTTCTGGAACGCCGCTGTCCCGCCCTCGCAGAGGACGGCGACCGCGTGGTCGGCGAACGCCTGCGCGGCCGGGTCGAGGCGGCGGCCGCGCGCCCACATGACGGCGAGCTCGAACACGGGCCCGGGGAGGTCGAGGTCGATCATGACGAGCGCGTGGCCGGGCGGGCCGGGCAGGTCGTGGCGGCCCGCCGCGTAGACGGCGGTGACGACGTCGCCGCTGCCGACGAGGTGGGCGAGCGTCAGCACCTGGTCGCAGCGCTGCACGACGTTCGGCTCGACGCCGGCCGCCGCGCAAGCCGCCTCGAACCGCTGCATCGACTCCGACCCGTCGAGGAACGCGAACGGCGCCCCGGCGACGTCCTCGAGCGCGATCCGCCCGCGGCGCGCGAGCCGGTGGCCGGGGGCGACGACGAGCCGCGGCTCCAGCGGCGCGAACGGCCGCACCTCGAGCTCCGGCGGCGGCGCGCCGACGGCGACGCCGTTGACGCCGACGTCGACCTCCCCGCGCGCGATCCCCCGCTGCGTCGCGGCGAAGTCGTAGCTCTCGACCGTCGCGAGGCGGACGTCGGGATGGGCGGCGCGGAAGTCGTGCATGAGCGCGCCGAACCACTCCGACAGCGACGCGAGCGTCCCGACCCCGACGGTCACGCGCGGGGCGTCCCCGCGCGCGAGCTCGCGCAGCGACGCCCACCGCCGCTGCGCGTCGTCGAGCAGCTCGTGGGCGTCGGCGAGGACGCGCCGGCCGGCGTCGGTCAGCTCGAGCGCCCGCCCGTCGCGGCGCGTGAACAGCTCGGCGCCGAGCTCGCGCTCCAGGCGCTGGACGTGGCGCGAGACGCTCGCCTGCGACAGGTGCAGGTCCTGCGCCGCGGCGTGGACGCTGCCGTGCTCGGCGACGGCGGCGAAGCAGCGAAGCGGGGTCAGATCCATCCCGCCGAGGAGCCTACGCGAGCGCGAGCGGCGCGCCGGCCCGCCGCCCCTCCTGGGCGGCGAAGAACGCCTCGACGCGCGCCATCGCCTCGCGTCGGCGGCCGGGGTCGTCGACGGCGATCGGCGCCCCGAACGTGACCCGCACCGGGTGGCGCGGCTGCCACAGCCGCCGCCGCGGCCACACCTGGCCGGGCGGCATCGCGTCGCGCGTGCCGGCCAGGTGGACCGGCACGATCGGCACGCCGTGGCGGGCGGCGAGCACGGCGGCGCCGCTGCGCAGCCGGGCCGGGCCGCCGTCGCTGCGGCGCGTGCCCTGCGGGTACATCAGGACGCTCCAGCCGGAGCGCAGGAGCCCGTCGACGTGGGCGAGGTCGGTGCTGCCGCCGCCCTCGCGCCGCATCGGGACCGTGCAGAACAGCAGCGACACGAGCGCGGCGCGCGGCCGGCGCCCGTAGAAGTAGTCGGCGGCCGCGGCGACGACCGTCCGCCCCCGCCACGGGGCGGGCAGCGCCTTCAGCAGGATCGGCGTGTCGATGTGGCTGGCGTGGCTGGCCGCGAACACGACCGGCCCCTCGACGCCGGCCAGCCGCTCGAGCCCGGCGTGCTCGCGGCGCGTGTAGTAGGTCAGGATCGGGCCGAAGACGCCCGTCAGGATCGCGGCGCGGGCCGCCCGCGCGGGCGGCGTGCGCGCCCAGCGCTCGTCGAGCACTGCGCAGCTTGCGTCGCGGACCGGTCGGCGCTTCACCACGGACGGTGAACACCGGCTCGACCCCGCGGTTTCACCGATCGTGGCAGTCTGCGCCCTGCACGCGACACGACCGAAGGACAGACACGACGTGGGAGCGATGAAGTGGTGGGGGTGGGGCGAGCCGGACATCGCCTTCACCCATGAGGACAAGCCCGCGCTGCGGGGGTTCATCGAGCGGGTGCTCGGCGTCGACATCGCGCAGCCGACGACCCGCCCGCCGCGCTTCGAGGAGCTCGACGTGCCCGCGCCGCGCCTGCCCGACCCGCTGCGCGCCGCGCTCGAGGCCGCCGTCGGCGCCGAGCACGTCTCGACCGACGCCCACGACCGCGTCGTCCACGCGCGCGGCAAGGCGCTGCGCGACCTCGTCCTCACCCGGCGCGGCGACCTCGGCCGCGTCCCGGACGTCGTCGTGCGGCCCGGCTCCGAGGAGGCGGTCGCCGGCGTGCTGCGCGCCGTCCTCGACGCCGACGCGGTCGTCATCCCGTTCGGCGGCGGCACGAACATCTCCGGGTCGCTGGAGGCGCCCGCCGACGAGGGGCGCCCGGTCGTGTCGGTCGACATGGGGCGGCTGAACCGCGTGCTGGAGATCGACGAGCGGTCGCGGATCGCGCGCGTGCAGGCGGGGATCCTCGGCCCCGACCTCGAGGCGCAGCTGAACGCGCGCGGCTGGACGGCCGGGCACTTCCCCGACAGCTTCACGCACTCGACGCTCGGCGGCTGGATCGCGACGCGCTCGTCGGGGATGCAGTCCGACAAGTACGGCGACATCGCCGACCTGACGCGCGCCGTGCGGGTCGTGACCCCGGCCGGCGTGCTCGCGACCCGGCCGGTCCCGTCGACGTCGACCGGGCCGAGCGTGCGCGAGATGGTCCTCGGCAGCGAGGGGCGGCTGGGGATCATCACCGAGGCCTGGATCCACGTCCACCCAGTGCCGGAGCGGCGGATCATCCTCGGCTACCTGCTGCCGGACTGGCCGCGGGCGCTGGAGGCGATGCGCGTGATCGCCGAGAGCGAGGCGACCCCGTCGGTGACGCGCGTCTCCGACGCGCGCGAGACCCGGTTCTCGTTCGCGACCCGCCGGTCCCCGACGCTCCTGGACCGGGCGAAGTCGTCGGCGCTGCAGGCGCTGCTGAAGCGGCGCGGGATCGACCCGGAGCGGATGTGCCTGGCCTTCGTCGGCTACGAGGGCAGCCCCGCGCACGTCGACCGCCAGCGCCGCGCGGTCGGGCGGATCGTGTCGCGCTACGGCGGCCTGCGCGTCGGCGCGAGCCCGGGGCAGCTCTACGACCAGAAGAAGTTCGACACCCCCTACATCCGCGACTTCCTCCTCGACCGCGGCGTGCCGGCCGACGTGTCGGAGACGTCGGCGCCGTGGAGCGGCCTGCAGCCGCTCTACGACGCGGTCATCGCCGCCGCCGAGGGCGCGTTCGCGCGGCTCGGGGTGCGCGGCTACATCATGTGCCACCTGTCGCACAGCTACCACGCGGGCGCGTGCCTGTACTTCACGTTCGCGCACCGCCCGTCGGGGGACCGCGACGCGCTCGAGGAGTACGACGAGATCAAGCGCGCCGTCCAGCAGGCGTTCGTCGACCACGGCGGGACGCTCTCCCACCACCACGCGGTCGGCACCGAGCACGCCGCGTGGCTCGAGCAGGACCTCTCGCCGGCGGGCGCGGCGCTGCTGCGCGGCCTCTTCCAGGCGGTCGACCCGGGGCGGAACCTGAACCCCGGCAAGATCGTCTGAGCCGGATGACGGTTGGCATCCGGCTGGTCGGGTAAACGTCCGCTCGCGGACGGCCGGGAGACCGCCCGGCTGCCCGACAGGGCGGGCAGAGCCACAACCCACTCCGGAGAATCGCGAATGGCCCAGCACCGCTCGAAGCTCGACGTCCAGGCGTACGCCGCCGACATCGACGACACCCGCCGGGTGCGGGTCGCGCTCATCGCCGGCGGAACCGTCCGGGAGTCGATGCTGCGTGCCGCGCTCGAGGCCGACGGGCGCCGGATCCTGCACGAGGACCTGGAGCCGGAGGAGGTGCTCGACGCGCTGGCGGGCCTGGCCGCCGACGTCGTCGTCCTCGACGTGCCGACCGGCCTGGGCGACGACATCGCCGTGATCGCGAGCATCGCCGCCGCCAGCGAGCCGACCGGCGTCGTCGTCGTCCTGCCCCGGGACCACGCCGAGCTCGCCGTGCAGGCGCTGCTGGCCGGCGCCACCGGCGTCGTCTGGCGCGAGGCGTGCGACGGGTCGCTGCGCAACGCGGTCGCGGCGGTCGCGCGCGGCGAGGCGGCCGTCCCGGGCGCGGTGACGATGGCGCTCGTCCAGCGCCTGCGCGACGCCGAGGCCGGGTAGGCCCGGCGGGACCGGCGGCGCGGCCGGGACGCGGCCGCGGTCGGGGAGGAACCTCACCAACCGCCCCGGCGGGCGGCCCGTAGCGTCACGTCGTGTCCGTGCGCGTCCGCCGTCTCGCCGCCCGCGCGGCGCCGGCCGGACCCCCGCCGTGGGCGGTCCCGGCCGCGGTCGCCGTCGGCGCCGCCGCGCTGGCGTTCTCGGCCGGCGGCTTCTTCCCCGGTGCGACGGCGGTCGCCGCGGTCGCCGCCGCGGCCGCGCTCGCGGCCTGGGCGCTGTGGACGCGGCGGCCGTGGGACGGCCTGTCGCGGTCGGCGGCGGTCGCCGCCGGTGCGCTCGTCGCGCTCGCCGGCTGGGCGCTCGTCTCGCAGGCGTGGTCGCACGCGCCGCTGCGCGCGCTGCTGGAGTTCGACCGCACGCTCCTCTACGCGCTGGCCGTGACGCTGTGCGCGGCCGCGTCGGCGTCCCCCGCCGCGCGCGCGTGGATGCCGCGGGCGGTCGCGGCCGCGCTCGCCGGGGTCGCGACGTGCGGGCTCGTCACCCGGCTGCTGCCGGAGGTGTGGCCGACGCCGGCCGGCGGCGAGTTCGAGCGGCTGAGCTACCCGCTGACGTACTGGAACGCGATGGGGCTGCTGGCGGCGCTGGCGATCGTCGCCTGCCTGCACCTCGCGTCGTCGCGGGGCGAGCAGGCGTGGGTCCGCGCGCTCGCCGCGGCGGCGCTCGTGCCGGCATCGGTCGCGCTGCTGCTGACGTTCTCGCGGGCGGGGCTGGCGCTCGCGCCGCTGGCGGCGCTCGCCTACCTGGCGCTCGCGCGCCCGCCCGGGGCGGTCCCGGCCGTGCTCGGGGCGGGGCCGCCCGTCGCGGCCGCGGTCGCGGTCGCCTACGGCGCCGACGCGGTCGTCACCGCGACCGGCCCGACGGCGGCCGCGGTCGCCCAGGGGCGGACGGTCGCGATCGTCGTCGCGGCGGCCGCGGTCGCGGCGGGCGGGCTGCTCGTCGCGCTGCGCCCGCTGGAGGCGCGCGCCGCCCGCTGGCGCCCGCCGCGGCGGGCGCTGCGGGTCGCCGGCGTCGCGCTCGCGGCCGTCGCGGTCGCGGGCCTCGTCGCCAGCGGCCTGCCGCAGCGGGCGGTGGAGCGCGTCGCCCACGCCGAGGTCAGCCGCGTGCCGGAGACCGGCGACAGCCGCGACCGGCTCACCGACCTCGGCGACAACGGCCGGGTCGCGAACTGGCGGGTCGCGCTCGACGCCGCCCGCAGCGAGCCGCTGCGCGGAACCGGGGCCGGGACCTACGCGCTGACGTGGGCGCGCGACCGCCGCATCGACCAGGACGTCACCGACGCCCACTCGGTCTGGCTGGAGACGGCGGCCGAGCTCGGCGTCGTCGGGCTCGCGCTGCTCGCGGCGGCGGTCGGGGCGCTCGCGGTCGGGTGCGTGCGGCGGATCCGCGGGCCGGACCGGGCCCTCGCCGCCGTCGGCCTGACGACGCTCGCGGTCTGGGCCGTCCACGCCGGCGTCGACTGGGACTGGGAGCTGCCGGCGGTGACGCTGCCCGCGCTCGCGCTGGCCGCGTGCGCGGCGGCGGCGCCCGCTCCGGCGGACGCGGCCGCGCGCGGGCGGGCGCCGTGGTGGCCGCGGGTCGCGGTCGTCGCCCTCGTGGCCGGGCTCGCCCTCACGCCGTTGTCGGTCGCGCGCTCGCAGGGGCCGGCGGACGCGGCGGTGGCGGCGGTCCGCGCCGGCGACTGCCGGGCGGCGACGGCCGACGCGCGCGCGAGCCTCGCGCGCCTGTCGATCCGCCCGCAGCCCCACCAGGTGCTCGCGCTGTGCGCGCTGCGCGCCGGCCGCGGCGACCTCGCCCTCGCGCACGTCCGCGCCGCGCTCGACCTCGACCCGGAGGACTGGCGCCTGCACTACGACCTCGCGGTCGTCCGGGCGATCCAGGGGCTCGACCCGCTCCCGGCGCTCGACGAGGCCCGCGCCCGCAACCCGCGCTCGTGGCTGCTGCGGATCGCCCGGCGCGAGGCGCGCTGGGCCGGGCGGGACGGCCGTCGGGCGTGGGGGCTGGGGGCGACCCTGCTGATCTGAGGGATCTGCGGGTCACCTGGGAGAGCCTTCCCCAACGGGCGCCGCAACGTTCCCCGCCGCGCACGGCCGGTGCGGACGTACGGTCGGCTCATCGTCCACCAGCAGGAGAAGGGGACCGCATGAAGCCGCGCATCACGCTCGCCACCATCGTGGCGTTCGGGCTCGCCATGAGCCTCAGCAGCGTGGCCGGCGCCGAGGCGCCCGTCACGCCCCAGGCCACCGATCCGCCGTCCGACGCCGCCGCGGTGTCGAACGACGCCGCGGCCGCCCAGTACGCGTCCGAGGAGGCCAGCAGCGTGCCGGTCGTCCCGCCCTCCGAGGACCCGCCGCCTCCGCCTCCGCCCGAGACCCCGGCGACCGTGACGGCGGCCAGCAGCGAGCCTCCCGCCGAGCCGTCCGAGGCGCCCGCCTCGGCGCCGTCCTCGAGCGAGGACGCCTCCGAACCGACGTTCCAGCCGGTCTCCGAGCCCGCCCCGGAGCCGATCGCCCAGGCGAGCAGGTCAGGCAGCCTCCCACACACCGGGTACGGGCTCGTGCCCGTCGCGCTCGGTGGCCTCGGCCTGCTCGCCTTGGGCCTTCTGCTGCGCTCGCGGACGCGCCCCGGCCGGCAGGCCTAGGCCGAGACCACCCAGGGGGAGCATGAGGATGCGTGCACGGGTCGCCGCCCTCGCCGTCATGTTGGCGGGGGCGGCGCCGGCCACGGCCGCGGCGGCGCCGACGGTCGTGACGTTCGGCTTCGACGACGGGACGACGAACCAGCTGGAGGCCGCGGCGACGCTCGCCGAGGCGGGCATGAAGGCGACGTTCTACGTGAACAGCGGGAACGTCGGGAAGACTCCGGAGTTCATGACCTGGGACGACCTGACGCACCTCCGGGACCTTGGGCATGAGATCGGCGGGCACACGACGAACCACGTGAACCTCGAGCAGCTGCTCGCCACGCAGGGGGCTGAGGCCGTCGAGGCCGAGGTCTGCGAGGACCGCGACGCGATCAGCGAGGCGCTCGAGCTCGACGTGGTCAGCTTCGCCTACCCGAACGGCGCGTACGACAAGACCGACCCGACGATCCGCCAGATCGTGGCGGAGTGCGGCTACACGAGTGCGCGCACGACCGAGGGCATCAATCCGCCGACCGAGACGCAGCCGGCGTGCGACGTGTGCGCCGAGCCGCTGCCGGTCAGCGAGAACCGGTACTTCCGCACGCGGGCGCTCCAGCTCCGGACGCAGGACACCGACGAGGAGGTCATCGACGCGATCCAGGCCGCGGCCGAGGCCGGCGGCGGGTGGCTCCAGCTCGTCCTGCACGACGTGTGCGACGGCTGTGGCGGGGGCTACGAGATCAGCCCGGACGAGCTGCGCACGATCGTCGCCTGGCTGCAGGAGCACGCGTGCGAGGGCTACGTCGTCGCCCGGGTCCGTGACGTCATCGAGGACGACATCCCGGACGTGCCGGACTGCGTGCCCGAGCCGCCGCCCGCGTCCGGCGGAGGCGGAGGCGGAGCCGGTGGTGGCGGAGCCGGTGGCGGCGGCGGCGCGCCCGCGGCGCTCGCGCCGGCCTCGGCGCCGTCGGCCGGCCCGCAGCCCCCGGTCGAGGCGGCCGCCCCGCCGAGCGCGACGGCGGCCGGCCCGACGCCGCTGGCCGTGACGCTCTCGCGGCCGAGGACGTCCCGCAGCGGGCTGGTCACGGTCTCGGCGACCGTCACCGCCCCGGGCCCGGTGC
>JADGIB010000081.1 GCA_019683665.1 Solirubrobacteraceae bacterium | reverse complement strand
CGGCGGGCCGCGCGGGCGCAGCCGCGACGGCGGGTTGACGAGCCGGACGGGCGGGGCCGGGCCGGCCGCGCTCGGCGCGTCGGCGACGGGGCCGGGCTCGCCGGGCCCGGGCGCGCCGGGACCGGGCTCGACGGCGTCGGGCTCGCAGCGGCCGAGCACGTCGAGCGTCGCGGCCGCGGTCTGGCCGCGGGAGTCCTCGACGACCGCGCTGAACGTCCGCGGCGCGCAGTGGTCGGCCGGCATCCGCAGCGTCACCTCGTAGGGCGGGCGGACGGCCTCGCCGACGACCTCGGCCCCCTCGAAGAAGACGACGCGCCTGACGCCGAAGTCGTCGGACGGGTTCGCGCGCAGCGTCAGCGGCCCGCCGGGCCAGTAGCCGACGGTCGGCGACGGGACGCTCGACAGCGAGACGCCCGGCGCCAGGTCGGCGGCGGCCAGCGGCGCGATCATCAGCGGCCACTCGCCCGTCGTCGGGTCGCCCTGCGGCCCGCTGCGGAACGGGACGACGTCGACGGCGTTCGACGTCGTCGCGCCGCCGTCGGGCACCGGGGCGCCGTTGACCGGGTTCTCCGGCACCGGCGGGTTCGTCGTCGGCGAGATCGCCGGCCCCGGGTTCGCGGCCGAGTTGTAGCGCAGCCCCCACCAGTTGTCGGTCGCGTCGACCGGGGTCGCCGTGTTCGGCGTCGTCTGGTCGGTCGTGACGTTGATGACGCCGTAGGCGTTGTCGACGACGTTGCTGCGGCGCACCGAGCTCGAGCCGGCGCCGACGAAGCGCAGCCCGGCGCCCTTGGCGAGGTTCGCGTTGTTGGCGGTCGAGTTGCGGGTCGGCGCGCCGCTGCCGTTGACGAGGTTCTGCGAGATGAGCGAGGAGCTGACCGCGGCGGTCGACCCGGCGGTGACGCGGATCCCGTCCTGGCCGAACAGCGGCCCGGTCGTGAGCAGGTTCACCGAGGCGCAGTTGCCGTCGGCGCGGTAGTTGACGCACAGCGTCCGGCCGACGACCTGGCTGCCGCGCATCGTGAGCTGGTTGACGACGCCGGTCGGCGTCAGCGGCCCGTCGGTCGTCTCGGTGGCGCCGTCGATGAGGACGCCGATGCGGTTGTAGCGGTCGACGCGGGTGTGGTCGATGAGCAGCGGCCGCGGCGTCGCGCCGCCCGGCGCGGTGGTCGCGGCGGTCAGCTGGGCGATGCCGACGCCCGGCATCGCCGAGCGGTAGCCGCCGGGCCGCGTGCTGGCGTCGGCGGCCTCGGAGGTGACGACGTTCGTGACGCGGCTGCGGACGACGGAGCCCTGCGCGTCGAGGAAGACGAGGCCGGCCTCGGCGGCGACCCCGGCGCCGTCGATCGTCACGCCGGAGACGTGCACGGTGATCGGCGCCGACGGCGTCCCGCGCACGACGACGATGTCGCCGATCCCGTTGCGCAGGTCGGGGGTGCCGCCCTCGGCGATCTGGCCGTCGCCGGCCGGGCGGATCGTCACGAGGTCGGCGCCGGCGCCCTTGAGCGTGAGGCTCTTGGCGATCGTCACCGCGTTCGTGGCGACCTGGCCGGTGCCCTCGACGTAGGTGCCGGGGCAGACGGCGATCGTGTCGCCGGGGGACGCCGCGTCGACGGCGGCTTGGATCGACGAGTACGGCGCCGCGGGGCAGTCGACGCCGTCGTCGTCCACGGACAGCGTCGCGCCATGCGCGAGCGGCGCCACGACGAGCGACGTCGCGACGGCGGCGAGCGCCGCACACGACCTGCTGGGGAACAAGGGTCCGTCTCCTTCCTCGGCTGACTGGCCTCCGGTGAGCTCCGGAGATCGGAGCCGGCGCATCCTCGTCCGGGGCCGAACCGTCCTCAACCGACCGACGGTCGAGATAGCGATGACTCGGATTCGGCAGGCGGTCCAATGCGCCAGGTTCCTGGCCAACGGCGCGGGCCGCCGTTGTCCAGGCTGGACAACCGCCCGCTCAGAAGATCCCGTACTCGCGCACGAGCGGCAGCAGCGGCGTCTCGAACAGGAGCGCGAGCAGGCCGTTCTGGAGGTCGTCGGCGTGGCGGCGGGCGGTCCGGAAGGCGCGGTTCGCGTCGCCCTGCTCGCGCGTCAGCGAGGACAGCTCGGCGCGGATCTCGTCGTCGTCGAGCATCCCGATCCAGCGGTCGTAGGCGGTGAGGGCGCGCACGCCGGCGTCGACGTCGAACTCGAGGAACACCTCGGCCAGGCGGTCGGTGGCCGGCTGGTCGAACATCCGCCGCAGCTCGGGCGCGATCGCGTCGGCGCGCAGCCGGTGGCAGAGCAGCAGCGGCAGCAGGCCGCCGGCGAACAGGACCTTGCGGTTGAGGCGCAGCTTCAGGTTGCGCAGCGCGCCCTTCTCCCCGCCCCGGGCCCGGGTCTTGCCGACGAAGTCGACGGTGATCGTCCGCCAGTAGCGGATGACGTCGTTGAGGAAGAAGCGCGGCGGGCGGTGGTCCTTGACGTCGCCCTGGAGGTAGCCGTCGAGGACGAGGTCGCGGGCGGCGCGGTGGGCGTCCTCGCCGGCGACCGCGACCGACTCGAGCACGAGCAGCATCCGCCGGGTGAGGTTGCGGTTCGTGTCCTCCTCCAGCCCGATGCGCCCGGCCAGCTCGGCCGCGAACGACACGTCCGCGAACGTGCCGGTCTCGCCGGGCCGCCGGCCGAGCGCGGCGTCGACGGCGGAGGCGGCCGGGGCGACGTGCGCGCGCCGCTCGCCGGCGACGAGGACGAGCCAGTCGTCGTCGCTGCCGGCGGTCAGCTCGCGGCGGCCCCAGGAGCCGAACAGGACGACCGCCGCGTCGGGGTCGCGCGGGACCGGGGCGAGCCGCTCGCGCGCGGCGGCGAGCTCGCGCGCGGTCCGCTCGCGCGCGGCCATCAGGTGCGGGAAGCCGTCCAGGCTGTGGGCGGCGAGCTGCTCGAGCGGGGTGGCCACGCGCGGCAGGATGGCCGATCGGCGCGCGCGCCGCATCCCGGCGCCCGCCCGCGGCCCCGCGGCCTCAGTCGGCCAGCGGCGCCTCGAGGATCCACGGCACGTCGCGGCAGCGGCGCAGGACCGGCGTCCACGCCGACTCGTCGGTGTCGCGCAGCGGCACGTGGTGGCAGTCCTCGTCGAGCGACGAGACGTGGAGGTGGCGCAGGCGCGCGCCGAAGCGGTCGAGCATCGCGTGCGCCTCGTCGAGGAGCGGGTCGACGGCGGCCGCGTGGGCGACGTCGAGGCAGAACCCGGCCTCGGGGAGCGCCTCGAACAGCGGCTCGAGCTCGTCGGCGGTGCGGCCGGCGAACTTGCGCGGGTCCATGTTCTCGACGACGAGCGCGGCGCCGAGCCGGCGGTACGGGGCGAGGTCCTCGATGACGTCCGGGTGGATGACGATCGCGTCGACCCACGCCGGCAGCCGCAGGAGCTGGTCGACGAGCTCGGCGTCGCTCATCCGCAGGTGCTTCGTCGGCGCGTGCACCGACACGTAGTGGAACGGCAGCGGCGGTGCCCCGTCGAGGAACGCCAGCAGCCCGGGCAGCTCGGTCGCCGACAGCGCCGCGAGCTCGACCGCGAACGACGAGGTCTCCAGCGCCCCCTCGACGAGCGCCGACCAGTCCCCGCGCTGCTCCTCCATGTAGCCGGTCGAGGCGCCGAGGGGGTGATGCTGGGCGACCGGACCGCGTTCGAGGAGCTGCAGAGGAACCATGGGCGGGCCACCCTAGTACGCCCGCCGGACGGCGCGCCGCCCGACCCCGCCCCCTACGCGCGGCGCCCGGTCCCGAAGGCCGCGACGTCCGCGAAGGCGTCGGCGACGAGCCGCGGCCAGACCCGGCTGGCGCGGTACTGCTCGGCCTTGCGCCGCCCCCGCACCCGCACCCGCCGGTAGGCCCCGGGGTGGCGCACGACGGTCCGCAGCATCGACAGCAGCTCGTCGGGCTCGGAGAACTCGAGGTAGTCGATCCCGGGCTCCAGGCCGTGCGTCGGCGACAGCGTCTCGCTGACGACGAGGTGCCCGGCCGCGAGGTGCAGGCAGACCCGGTTCTCGAACGACGGGTACGGCTCGTTGTGGAGGTTGATCGCGACGTCGATCGAGGCCATGAGCGCGTCGAGCTGGGGCCCGTGCAGGCCGAAGGCGACGTGGACGATGTCGAGCTCGTGCTTGGGGTGGGCGAGGAAGCGCTCGCGGTGCGGGGTCGAGCGCCCGACGAACCCCAGGCGCGGCGTCCCGTCGACCGGCCGGGCCGGGGCGTAGAAGCGGTCGGCGACCGGGATCGGCAGCGCCCGCCAGACCGGGAGGACCTCGTCGGCGGTCGGCACGATGAGCGGGTCGAAGGCGACGATCCGGTCCCACGACGCCGGGTCGGCCTTGCGCAGGTCGTTGCGGCGGCGGCGCAGGTCCGGGTGCGCCTTGCGGCCCGAGGAGCGCGGGATCGGCTCGGTCAGGAACCCGATCGTCAGCGCCGGCAGGCCGTCGAACGTCCCGGCCGGGACGATCTCGGGGCGGAAGACGACGACCGCGTGCGGGGCGAAGCGGTCGAGCTGCGCGCGCATCGCCTCCGCGTCGGCGCCCTCGCGGAAGTCGACGTAGCGCGTGCGGACGCGCGACGAGCGCTCGTCCAGGGCGCACGCCTCGAAGTAGGTCTGCTGCCCGACGAACGCCAGGCGCAGCGGCTCGCCGAAGCGGGGTGTCCGATACCGGGCCGCCATCGCGGCCGGAAGATACGCTCCACGGCGCGATGGCCGACTGGCAAGAGCGCATCACGCGCGACACCAAGCCCTCGATCCGCGTCGAGCACGACCTCCGCTACGCGGCCGCCGCGCCCTTCGTGGCGGGCGCCGCGACGTGGTGCGACCTCGGCTGCGGGACCGGCGTGGCCGCCGCCGACGCGCTCGGCGACACGCCGCTGGCGCGCGTCGTCCTCGTCGACGCCGACGCCGACGCGCTCGACCAGGCCGGCCGCGACCTGCAGGCCCGCGACGTCGTCCGCGTCCAGGCCGACCTCGCCACCGAGGAGGGCGTCGCCGCCGTCCGCGCCGCGCTCGGCGACGGCGAGCCGGGCACGATCACGTGCTTCGAGGTCATCGAGCACCTGACGACGTTCGTCCCGCTCGTCGGGGCGCTCGTCGAGCTCGGCGAGCAGGGCTGGACCGTCGTCCTCAGCGTCCCCAACGACGCGTTCTGGGCGCTGGAGAACCCGTACCACGAGACGATGTGGGGCGAGGGCGCCTTCGACGAGCTGCGCCGGCTGCTGCCCGCCGACGCGGTCGTCGCCCGCCAGGTCCCGCTCGACGGCTCCCACCTCGTCGTCGAGGGCCGCGACGGGCCGCTCGAGCTGCCGCCGGTGACCCCGCGCCCCGACGCCGTCCCCTCCCACTTCATCGCCGCCTTCGGCCCGCGCGCCGGGGAGCTGGCCTCGCGCGCGCTGGCGATCCCGTCCGACCTCGACGGCCGCCGCACGTGGGAGCGCCAGCGCGAGTCCACGCTCGCCGTCCTCGAGGCCGAGCTGGCGGAGCTGCGCGCCTACGTCAAGTGGTCCTCGGAGGAGTTCGCGCGCCTGAACGCCCCGGCCGAGCTGCGCGAGCAGACCCCGGAGACGGTCGCCCGGCGCGAGCCTTGAACGTCGCCTTCCTCGTCAACGACCTGCAGCTCTCGGGGGGCGTCGGGGTCGTCGTCGAGCACGCCCGCCAGCTCCCGCGCCACGGGATCGAGGCGGCGCTCGTCCTCGCCCGCGAGCGCGAGGACCCCGACTGGCGCTTCCGCGGCCTGGGCGAGGTCGAGGTCCTGTCGCTGGCCCAGGCGCGCGAGCGGCGCTTCGACGTCGCGCTGGCGACCTGGTGGGCGACCACCGAGCCGCTGTTCGAGCTGCCCGCGCGGCGGCGCGCCTACTTCGTCCAGTCGCTCGAGGACCGCTTCTACCGCCCCGACGACCCGCAGCGCCTGGGCGCCGCGCTCACCCACGACCTGCCGGTCGACGTCGTCACCGAGGCGCGCTGGATCGCCGAGACGCTCGAGGAGCTGCGCCCGGACCTGCGCGCGCTGCTCGTCCGCAACGGGGTGGCCAAGGACGTCTTCACCCCGCCGGCCGAGCTCGACGTGCGCCTGCACGGCCCGCTGCGGATCGTGATCGAGGGCAACCCGCACGTGTGGTTCAAGGGCGTGCCGGAGGCGCTCGCCGCCGTGCGCGAGATGCGCGAGCCGCGCCACGTCACGCTCGTCACCGGGGCGCGCGACGTCGACACGACCGGCGCCGACGAGGTCGTCGGCCCGCTCACCCACGAGGAGATGGCCGCGCTCTACGCGCGCAGCGACGTCGTCCTGAAGCTCTCGCGGGTGGAGGGGATGTTCGGCCCGCCGCTGGAGGGCTTCCACCTCGGCGCGACGTGCGTCGTGACCGCGGTGACCGGCCACGAGGAGTACGTCGAGCACGGCGTCAACGGGCTCGTCGTCGACTGGGACGACCCGCGCGGGACGAGCCGCGCGCTCGACCTGCTCGCCCGCGACCGGGCGCTGCTGCACCACCTGCGCTGCGGGGCGCTGGCCACCGCGCGGGCGTGGCCGTCGTGGGAGCAGGCCGGGACGGTCATGGCCGCCGCGCTGCGCGAGATCGCGCGCCGGCCCGAGCCGGCCGCCGCGCCCGGCGCCGCGCGCGCGATCGCCGACGTGCGCGCCGCCGTCGAGGCGCAGGCGCTCGTCGTGGCCGAGCGCGACCGGCTGCGCTACCGGGTCAAGCCGCTGGAGCGCCTGGACCGCGTCGTCGAGCGCGCGCCGCTGCGCTGGCTGCTGGCGCCGCTGCGCCGCGTCTGGCGGAGGGTGCGCCCGACGTGAGGGACCTCGCCCGCCGCGTCCTGCGCCGCCCCGACCCGGGGCCGCTGCGCGTCACCGCCCCGCCCGCGCTGACCGAGGTCGCGCGCGAGGGCGTCGTCCCGCTGGCGCCGCGCGCGGGCGCGCCGCGCGACCGGCTGCGGGTCGCCGTCGTCGTGCCGCAGTTCCGCCGCGGCTCGGGCGGCCACTCGACGATCATGCACCTCCTGCGCGGGCTCGTCGCCCGCGGCCACTCGTGCTCGGTGTGGATCGAGGACACCGACGGCACCCACCGCGGGCAGGCCCCCGAGGAGGTGGAGGCGCGCTTCCGCGCGTGGTTCGACGCCGCCCACGTCGACGTCCACGCGACGTTCGAGGCCTGGCGCGGCGCCGACGTCGTCCTGGCCACGGGCTGGCAGACCGTCCACCGCGTCCTGCGGCTGCCGGGCGCCGCCGCGCGCGGCTACCTCGTCCAGGACCACGAGCCCGAGTTCTACGGCACGTCCGCCGAGCGCGTCTGGGCCGAGTCGACCTACCGGCTCGGGCTGCCGTGCGTCGCCGCCTCCCCGTGGCTGGCGGGGCTGCTGCGCGACCGCTACGAGGCGCGCGCCGACGCGTTCGACCTCGGCGTCGACCACGCCGTCTACCGGCCCGACCCGGCCGTCGCGCGCCGCGACGACACCGTCGTGTTCTACGCCCGCGCCGTCACCGCCCGGCGCGCCGTCCCGCTCGGCCTGCTGGCCCTGCGCGAGCTGGCCCGCGCGCGCCCGCACCTGCGGATCGTCCTGTTCGGCGAGGCGCGCCCGATCGACGCCGGGTTCCCGTGCGAGCAGCCGGGCGTGCTCGACGGCCCGCAGCTCGCCGCGCTCTACGCGGAGGCGACGGTCGGCCTCGTGCTGTCGATGACGAACCCGTCGCTCGTGCCGACCGAGATGCTCGCCTGCGGCCTGCCGGTCGTCGACGTCGCCTCCGACGCGATGATGGAGACGTTCGGCCCCCGCGGCCCGATCGCGCTGGCCGAGTTCGACCCGCTGTCGGTGGCGGGCGCGATCGGCGACCTCCTCGACGACGCCGCGGAGCGCGAGCGGCGCGCCGCCGCCGGCCTGGAGCTGGCGGCCGGGCGGACGTGGCCGCGGGCGGCCGAGCAGCTGGAGACCGCGATGCGGAGGTGGCTTGCGTGAGCGAGATGGTCCCGGTGCCCGAGCGCGGGCGCGTGTTCACCGACGAGCGGCGCGCCCGGCTGGGCGACGTCACCGCGACGGGACGCACGCGGACGGACGCGCTGGCCCGGTGGCTGCAGGACGTCGCCTACGACGACGTCGCCGAGGCGGGCCTCGCGGACGCCGGCGTGTGGGTCGTGCGGCGCCTGCGGATCGTCGTGGCGCGCTTCCCGCGCTTCGACGAGCGGGTGACGCTGCGGACGTTCTGCTCGGGCGTCGGGCCGCGCTGGGCGCAGCGGCGCACGTCGATCGAGGGCGCGGGGGGCGCCCGGGTGGAGGCCGACGCGCTGTGGATCTTCCTCGACCCGGCCACCCAGCAGCCGGCGCGCCTGGACGAGCGCTTCGACGCCGTCTACGGCGAGGCGGCCGCCGGCCGGCGGGCCGACCGCGCCCGCGTGCGCCACGGCAACCCGCATCCGGACCTGCCGCGCTTCGACTGGCGCTTCCGGGCCGCCGACGTCGACCTCGCCGACCACGTCAACAACGCCGCCTACTGGACCGTGCTCGAGGAGCGCCTGGCCGCGCTCGGCGCCGACCCGCCGTCGCTCGACGCCGAGATCGAGTACCGCGACGCCGCCCAGCCCGGCCCGGTCCGCGTCGCCCACGACGAGGACACGCTGTGGATCACGAGCGGGGACGGGGTCGTCCACGCCTCGATCCTCGTGCGCGAGCGCTAGGCCCGCGCCATACACTCGGGGCGATGGGGGGGACGAGCCGGGGGACGCGCGGCGGACCACCTCGCGCTGCTGCTCGCGCGGGCCAGCGGCGCGCTGCTGGCCGACGCCGACGAGCGGCTCGGCCACGTCGGGCTCGACCACCGCGCCTACGCGCTCCTGTCGATCGTCGATCGCGACGACCCCGGATCCCAGCAGGAGATCGCCCGCCGGCTCGGCAAGGCGCCCGCGTTCGTCGTCGCCGCGATCGACGAGCTGGAGGCGCGCGGCCTCGTCGCCCGCACCCGCGACCCGGACGACCGGCGCCGCTCGCGGGTGACGCTGACGGCCGCAGGGCGGCGCACGCTGCGTCGCGCCCACCGCCTCGCCGACGAGGCCGTCGCCGCGCTGCTGCCCGGGCTCGACGACGGCGAGCTCGACGCGCTGCGCGGGCTGCTGGCCCGCGGCCTGGGCCGGGCCGGCGCCGAAGCGGTCGTCGCCGCCGCGACCGCGTAGCGTTCCCGGGCGTGTCCCGGATCGACGTCGCCGTCTGCCTGGACCGCCTCTCGCCGGCGCTGCCCGAGGCGCTGGAGGCGGTCGGCCGCGCCGTGCCCGCCCCGATCGTCGCCGCCGCCGGCCTGAGCGCCGCGCAGCTCGTGGCGCTGCGCCAGCTCGCCGCGCGCGAGGCGCCGGACGCGCGGATCGTCGAGGCGCCGGCCGGGATCGCCCAGGCCCGCAACGCGGCGCTGGCCGCCAGCGACGCCGACGTGCTCGCCTACCTCGACGACGACTGCGCCCCGCCGGACGGCTGGGCGGCGGCGCTGGCCGCCGCCTGGGCGGCCGCGCCCGACGACCGCGCGATCCTCGGCGGCCCGATCGCGCTGCGCTTCGACGGCCCGCGCCCGCGGTGGCTGGCCGACGGGCTGCTCGGCGCGCTCGCCCCGCTCGACTACGGCCCCGAGCCGCTCGCGCTCGACCCGCAGGAGCGGACGCTGCGCGGCGGCAACGTCTCGTTCCGCACCGCGGCGCTGCGCGCGATCGGCGGCTTCTGGCCGGCCCGCCGCAGCGAGCGCGACTGGTTCGCCGAGGAGCACCACGCCCAGCGCGAGCTGGCCGCCGCCGGCTGGAGCGCCGAGTACCGGCCCGAGCTGCGCGTCGAGCGGATCGTCCGCGTGGGCGAGCTGCGCCGCCGCGACGTCGTCGCCCGCCGCGCCCGCTACGGCGGGCGCTCCCAGCTCGTCGGCACCCCGCGCGACGGGCGCGACGCGCTGCGCGCGGCGGCGGCGAGCGCGGCCGGGGCCGGGCTCGCGCTCGTCCAGGGCGACCTCGCCACCGCGAGCGAGCGCGCGGCCCGCGCGGCCGAGAACGCGGGCGCGCTGGCCGCCCCGCTCGTCGCCCACCGCGGCCTGCAGCCGGCGGCGCCGTCGACCCCGTTCCGCCCGTCGGTGCCCGAGCCGCAGCCGGCGCTGCCGCGCCTGCCGCGCCTGCGCCGCGACGAGGGCCCGCGCGCGACCGCGCTCCTCTACCACCGCGTCGCCGACGTCGACCACGACCCGCTCGGCCTCGCCGTCTCGCCGGCGACGTTCGCGGCGCAGATCGAGGCGCTGCGCGACCGGGTCGTCCCGCTCGAGCAGCTCGCGACCGGCGACTTCCCCGACGGGGCGGTGGCGATCACGTTCGACGACGGCTACGCCGACAACCTCCCGGCGCTGCGCGGCATCGACGTGCCGGTCACCGTGTTCATCTCGACCGGCCACGTCGAGGAGGGCCGCACGTTCTGGTGGGACGAGCTGGCCCGGCTGCTGCACACGGCGCAGGCGACCGGCCCGCTGACCGTGGAGCTGGACGGCGACGTCCGCACCTGGCCGGCCCGCGACGCCGCCCAGCGCGAGGTCGCCCGCCGCAACCTCCACGCCTGGCTGCAGGTGCAGGCGGTCGAGCGCATCGAGGCCGCGCTCGCCCAGATCCGCGACTGGGCCAGGGCGCCGGAGGCGGAGGACCCGCGCCCGCTGACCCTCGACGAGCTGCGCGAGCTGGCCGGGCACGTGACGATCGGCGCCCACGGGCGCGACCACCTCTCGCTGCGCTGGCTGCCGCCCGAGCGCCAGCTCGCCGAGATGGAGCGCTCCCGCGACGACCTCGCCGCCTGGCTGGGCCGCGCGCCGACCGCGTTCTCCTACCCGTTCGGCGTCCCCGGCCGCGACGTGGACGCGACGACGCAGGCGATGGCGGCCCGGGCCGGCTTCCGGCTCGCCGTCGTCAACGCCGCGGGCGCGATCGCGCCCGGCGCGGACCGCTTCGCGCTGGCGCGCGCGGTCGCCGAGGACCGTCCCGACGCGGGGACCACGCCGGGTTTTCTTCGCAAATAGCGGAAATCCGGCTGGACATCCGTCCGAGCCGCCGCCGTCTCACCTGGTGACGGACAGCACCTGACTGCTCAACTGATCCTGCGCGTTTCGCCCGGGGGGCGAGTTCTCCGCTCCGTCCACCTCGACCCGGCAGGAAACGCCCGGTTCGACCAGAGGAGCCCAGATGACCTCACGCCCCGCTCGCCGGCGGCGCCGCCTCACGTGCGCCGGCGTCGCCCTCGCCGCCGCGCTCATGCTCGCGGCCGCCCCGGCGCCGGCCGCCGTCGGCGACCTGACCGTGCACTCGGGCGCGCTGCCCGACGGGACGCCGGCGACGGTCGGGCCGTGGAGCGGCCTGACCCACAACGCGCCGGGCGGGACGGGCGCCTACGGCGTCGCGATGCCGTCCGTGAGCCTGGGGTGGTCGCAGACCGCGACGCTGTCAGCGCCGGCGAACCTCGTTTTCCGCTCGGCGACCGTCGCCTGGCGCACCGACCTGCCGGCGTCGGCCGACCACGCCCAGCCGCAGGCCCAGACGACGTGGGTGAACCGCGGCTGGCCGTACGCCGGGGTGTCGGGCTACGGCGGCTACCTCGGCGACGTCGCCACCGGGACGGCGACGGCGACGAACCCCGACCACCTGTCGATCCGCCTGGCGTGCGTCGACTTCGACGGGACGCCCGGCACGTGCTGGGCCGGCTCGTTCCTGCTCGACCGCGCCGAGCTCGTCCTGCACGACGACGACGCCCCGTCGGTGGCCGGGACGATGAGCGGCCCGCTGCTGGACGGGACCTGGCAGACGGCGGAGACCGCGACGGTCTCGGTCACGGCCTCCGACGTCGGCGCCGGCGTGTACCGCGCCTTCCTGCGCACCGGCGGGCAGACGTTCCACGCGCTCGTCGACCCGGCGTCGACGCGCTGCCGCGACGCGCGCCCGTCGAACGCGTCGCCCTACGACTTCGTCCCGTCGGCGCTCACGCTCGTCCCCTGCGCGACGGCGCCGACGACGTACACCCCGACGTTCGACCTCACCGCGCTCGGCGACGGGGTCCATCTCGTCTCGGCCGGCATCGAGGACGCGGGCGGCAACGAGCGCACGGTGCTGACGAACCGCACGGTGCGCGTCAACGCGCCGGGCGGCGCGCTCCCCGACCCGGGGACGCCGTGCCCCGGCGGCGCCCACGACGCGGCGGGCGTCTGCCAGGCCGGCGGTGGCGCGGGCGGCGGCGGCG
>JADGIB010000080.1 GCA_019683665.1 Solirubrobacteraceae bacterium | reverse complement strand
CGGGCGGGGCGCAGCCGGGTTGGACGGCTGTCCGAGGGCCCGGCGGGACGGTCGGCGCGGGCCACGGTCAGACCGCCAGGTTCAGGGGCGGCAGGGCGCTGCCGCCGCCCAGCGAGAGCGGGTCGGCGGGCGGCTGGGACGGCTCGACCGGGGGCGGCGCGGCCTCCTGCGGCGCGGGCTGGTGGCCGACGAGCTCCAGCAGCCGGGCGTCGACGGCCTCGTACGGGTCGTGCTCGTCGAGCCCCTGGCGCAGGAACGCGTCGATCTGCGGCTTGAGCTCGATCGCCCGGTCGACGACCGGGTCGGTCCCGCGCTCGTAGGCGCCGATCGCGATGAGGTCGGCCTTGTCGCGGTAGGCGGCCAGGAGGTGGCGCAGCTCCATCCCGGCCTCGCGCACCTCGGGGCTCGTCACCTCGCTGACGAGGCGCGAGACCGACTGCAGGACGTCGACGGCCGGGTAGTGGCCGGCGTGGGCCAGCTCGCGGGTGAGGACGATGTGGCCGTCGAGGATCGAGCGGACCGCGTCGGCGATCGGCTCGTTCATGTCGTCGCCGTCGACGAGGACCGTGTACAGCGCGGTGATCGCCCCGCGGTCGCTCGTGCCGGAGCGCTCGAGCAGGCGCGGGAGCAGCGCGAAGACCGACGGCGTGTAGCCGCGGGTGGCGGGCGGCTCGCCGATCGCCAGGCCGACCTCGCGCTGGGCCATCGCGAAGCGGGTGACCGAGTCCATCATGAGCATGACGTCGGTGCCCTGGTCGCGGAACCACTCGGCGATCGTCGTCGCCGTCAGCGCCGCCTTGATGCGCACGAGCGCGGGCTGGTCGGAGGTCGACACGACGACGACCGACTCGGCCAGCGCGTCGCCGAGGTCGCGCTCGACGAACTCGCGGACCTCGCGGCCGCGCTCGCCGACGAGGCAGATGACGTTCACGCGCCGGCGGCCGCCCTCGCCGCCGCCCTGGGTGGCGGCGCGCGAGATCATGCCCAGCAGCGACGACTTGCCGACGCCGGAGCCGGCGAAGATGCCCAGGCGCTGCCCGCGCCCGCAGGGGACGAGCGCGTCGAGCGCGCGGACGCCGAGGCCGAAGCGCTCGGTGATGCGCGGGCGCGTGAGCGGGTCCGGGGGCGGCGCCTCGACCGGCAGCATCGCGGCCGCCTCGACCGGGCCCCGCCCGTCGATCGGCTCGCCGAGGCCGTCGAGGACGCGGCCGAGCAGCCCCTCGCCGACCGGCGCGCGCAGCCGCTCGCCGGTCGCGGTCACGACGTTGCCGGGCCCGATGCCGGTCATCTCGCCCAGCGGCATGAGCAGCGTCCGCTTGGCCCGGAACCCGACGACCTCGGCCTTCACCGGCTCGACGGTGCGCCCGGCCTGGACCTCGCAGACCTCGCCGACCTGGGCCTCCAGGCCGGTGGCCTCGACGATCAGGCCGATGATGTCGCTGACGCGGCCGCGGCGCAGGTGCAGGTCGGCGCGGGAGATCGCCTCCGCCGCGCGGCCGGAGAGGACGGGGCCGGCGGCCTCAGGAGGCATCGGCCAGCTCGTGCTCGAGCACCTCGCGCGCCCGCTGGAGCTTGGTCTGCAGCGTCGCGTCGACCTCGCCCTCCTCGGTGCGCACGACCGCGCCGCCGCGCGGGACGCGGCGCTCGGCCTGGACCTCGCAGTGCTCGATCCCGCCGAGCTCGTCGACGAGGCCGGCGACGCGCTCGCGCACGAGGTCGAGGTCGTCGGGGTTGACGAGCAGCAGCACGCGCTCGCGCTCGACGAGGCGGCGCAGCGCGCCGCGGATGACCTCGACCACGCGCTCGGGCTGGACGTCGAGCGCGGCGCCGAGCGCCTGCTCGGCGATCCGCAGCGCGAGCTCGACGGCGGCGCGCTCGGTCCGCTCGGTCAGGTCCTCGAGCTGGGCCTCGACCTGCTGGGCGGCCTGCGCGAACGCGCTCGCGGCGGGCTCGACGGCGGCCAGCGCCTCCAGGCGCCCGGCCTCGAAGCCGGCGTGGCGGGCCTCCTCGCGGATCGCGTCCGCCTCGGCCCGGGCGCGGGCGATGAGGTCCTCGGCCTCGCGGCGGCGCTCGGCCTCGTCGACCTTCAGGTCGACCGGCGGCTCCAGCGTGCCGTAGGTGAAGGCGTGCACGGCCACGGGCCGGCCCCTACGACCCGCCACGGGGGCCCGCCTCCGGCGACGGCGGCCGGAGGCCCTCCCTGGTCGGATGCGCGTTCGCCGCCGGCACCCTAGACGACCTCGTCCTCACCGGTGTCGGACTGGCGGATCGTGATCGTGCCCGCGTCGTCGAGGACGCGCGCGGCGCGCACGATCTTCGACTGGGCCTCGTCGATCACCGCCTTGCGCTGCGGCGGCATGACCTCCATGTCCTCGCGCAGCATCTCGGCGCCGCGCTGGGAGAGGTTGTTGAGGATCTTGTCCTTGATGCGGTCGTCCACGCCGCGCAGCGCGATCGCCAGGTCCTTCTGGTCGACGTCGCGCAGGAGGATCTGGATGTCGCGGTCGCTGAGCGTGACGATGTCGTCGAAGGTGAAGATCCGCTGGCGGACCTCCTCGGCGAGGACCTGGTCGTGGTCGGCCATCGCCTGCAGGACGTGGCGCTCGGTCGTGCGCCCGGCCTGATTGAGGATCTCGGCCAGCGACTGGACGCCGCCGGCGCCGACGAGCTCCTGGTCGAGGATCGCCGACAGCTTCTCCTTCAGCGCCGCCTCGAGGTCGCGCACGACGAGCGGGTTCGTCTCCGACATCATCGCGATGCGCAGGGCGACGTCGCCCTGGAGGTCCTTCGGCAGCTCGGCCAGCACCTTCGCCGCGATCGAGCTCGGCAGCGACGCGATGACGATCGCGATCGTCTGCGGCGCCTCCTCCTGCAGGAACGCCGCCACCTGCTCGGGCGGCGTGCGGCGCAGGAAGTCGAACGGCTTGTGCTGCATCTTGCCGGCGAGCGCGTCGACGATCTCCTGCGCCCGGTTGCGCCCGAAGCGCTTCTCGAGCACCTCGTACGTGTAGTCCAGCCCGCCGAGGGCGGCCTGGGCCGGGGCGGTCACGTGCTCGGCCAGCTCGTCGAGGATCGCCTGGCTGGTCTCCGGCGTCACCTGCCGGATGCGCGCCATCTCCGACGACAGCGCCTCGACCTCCTCGTCGTCGAGGTGCTCGAGGATCGCCGCGGCCCGCTCGGGGCCGAGGGTGATGAGGAGGATGGCGGCCTTGCGGCGCCCGCCCATCCGGGCGGTCGCCAGCTCGGTGGAGGGGGCGTCGGCGGTCGCGTTCATCAGGGCTCGTTCATCCAGGTCCGCAGGGCGGTCGCGATGCGCTCGGGCTCCTTCTGCACGACCTCCTCGATCTGCATGCGACGGGTGTTGCGGGCCGCCACGAGCGACGGCAGCGGCTCGTCCTCGTCGACGTGCTCGAGCTGGGCGATCGGCATCGGGGCCTCGAGCTGGCGCAGCCAGGCCGGGTCGGCGAGGACCTCGTCCTCGCGCCGGCGCAGGTACCGCGCGATGAAGAACAGGAAGATCAGGCACGCCAGGCCGAGCAGGGCGTACTTCGCGTAGTCCAGGATCCCGCCGTCGCCGAGCGGGCCCTCGTCGGTCGTCGTCGCCTCGGGCTTGGCGAACGTCACCTGGCTGACGGCGAGCGTGTCGCCGCGGTCGGCCTGGATGCCGGCCGCGCTGGCGACCGCGGTGCGCAGCTGGGCGACCTCGGCGCGCGGCACGGAGCGGTCGACGAGCAGCGCCACGTCGAGGCGCTCGACGTCGCCCGGCGCGACCTTGCGGCGGGTGACGGTCTTGCCGTAGACGTTCTTGCGGCTCGTCTTCTCGCTCTGGTAGTTCGACTCGCCGCCGCCGGCGCCGCCGCGCTCGGCGTAGCCGGGGACGTTCGTCTCGGTCCCGGCCGCCTCGTTGCCGCCGCCGCCGGTGCCCTCGAGCTGCTCGGTCTCGGTCGTCTCCTCGACCGGGTTGCCGCGGCGCGCGTACCTGAGCTCCTCGACCGTCGTCTCGTCGAGGTTCAGGTCGGCGTTGATGCGCACCTGCGCCTTGTCGGGGCCGAGCGTCCGCACGAGCATCGCGTTGATCTCGGCCTCCTTGGCCGCCGCGTAGCGCGTCTCGGCCTGGACCTTCGTCATCGAGCCGGTGACGCCGCCGTCCTCGCCGGACGGCCACAGCATCCGGCCCGACTGGTCGGTGATCGTGACGTTCTCGGCCTTCAGGCCCTCGACGCTGTTGGCGACGAGGTGCGCCATGCCGCGCACGGCGGCATGGTCGATCACGGCGGAGTCGCCGGTGATGAGGACCGCGGCGGTGGGCGGCTTGGCCTCGTCGGCGAACAGCTGGTCCTCGGGCAGGGTGAGCTGGACGGTCGCGCTCGAGACGCCGTCGACGTTCTCGAGCGTCTGCTCGATCGAGGCCTCCAGCCCCTGCTGGTAGGCGATCTTCTGCTGGAAGGTCGAGGCACCCATCTTCAGGTCGCCGACCTTGTCGAGCCCGTCCTCGCCCTTGCCGGCGGTGCTCAGGCCCGCGTCGGCGAGCGCGATCTGCGCCTGCGCCGTCTGGTTCTTCTCGACGGCGAGCGCGGTGCCGTTGTTGCGCAGCTCGTAGGAGATGCCCTGGGCGTCGAGCGCGGCGGTCATCTTGCCCGTCTTCGCCGGGTCCAGGCCGCTGGCGATGAGCGAGTAGCTGGGGGCGGTCGCCATGCGCAGCAGCAGGAAGGCCACGATGAGGACGCCGACGACGGAGGCGGCCAGCGTGATCCGCTGGCGCATGGTCATGGACTGGAGGAGCTTCATCTACCCGGCGCTCAGACGGTCGTCCGGAACACGTCGTTGAAGGACTCGACCGCCTTCGTGCGGATCGTCGAGGCGAGCTGCATCGCCAGCTGCGCCTTCTCGATCGCCATGACGACCGACGTCGGGTCGCCGGCCTGGCCGGTCGCCAGCGCCTGGGCGGCCCGGGCCGCCTCGTCCTGGCGGGCCTGGAGGCTGCGCAGCGAGTCGCCGAGCAGCTCCCCGAACGAGGCGCCGGACGGCGCGCCGACGGCGTCGGGGCCGGCGCCCGCCTCGATCTCGGCGGGCGTGGGGGCGATCGCGTCCACCTGCCACTCCGGGCCGGTGGTCACGAAGCTCGTGTCGATGGGCGGGATCGTCACTTCAGCAGCTCCAGCGTCTTGCCGAACATCTGCTTGGCCGTCTGCATCGCGGTGACGTTCGCCTCGTAGGAGCGCGACGCGCTGATGAGGTCGACCATCTCGGTGACGGTGTCGACGTTCGGCATGGTCACGTAGCCCTGCTCGTCGGCGTCCGGGTGGCCCGGGTCGTACACGCGGCGGCCGGGCTGGTCGTCCTCGACGATCGCGACGACCTCGACGCCGCCGCCGGAGCGGCCGGCGCCGGTCCGGCCCTGGGCGCGGGCCAGCGCGGTGGCGAAGCCGCCGTCGTCGCCGGTCGACGCGAGCACGACCGCCTTGCGGCGGTACGGCTGGCCGTCGGGGCCGCGGGTGGACTGCGCGTTGGCGAGGTTCTCGGCGGTGACGTCCATCCGCAGCCGCTCGGCGGTGAGGCCGCTGGCGGAGATGGACAGCGAGTCGAACAGGCCCATCAGCGCGTCCCGATCGCGGATTGCAGGATGCTGCAGCGGCCGGCCATGACGGCGACGAGCGCCTGGTACTCGAGCCCGTTGGCGGCGAGCTCGGCGGCCTCGACGTCGATGTCGACGCCGTTGCCGTCGACCTGCATGACGCCGGGCTCGGCCGCCGGGGTGAACTCGAGCTCGGCGACGGCGTCCGGATCGTCGCCGGCGGCCTCACGCAGCGCGGCGTGGAAGTCCACGTCGACGCGCCGGTAGCCGGGGGTGTTGGCGTTCGCGATGTTCGCCGACAGCGCGGTGTGGCGCGCGGCGGCGCCGCGGAGCGCGCCTTCGAGAAGCTGGTGGGTCGAGTCGAAGAGATCCATGGGCACGGGTGGGTGGAGTGGCCCGTCCCTGGACCGCTGGCGCCCCCTCCCTGGGGGCATCCCGGTAGTCGGCCCCCCGGGGGGCTTCTTTAGGCCGTGCGATCCAGCACTGGACGTGCGTCCAGTCCGGCTGGCGAATAGCCCGCGATTGCGGTACGGCCGTGGCTGAGGCGCCCCAGCTCGGCGCGGTGCAGCGCCATCGCGACCTGCAGCGACTCGCTGATGCGGGCCTGGAGGTCGAGCGCCTCCCGCAGCGCCTCCCGGGCCGCCTCGGACAGCTCCTCGGCCGGCGGCAGGGCCGCCATCGCCGCCTGGCGGCGCTGGTGGAGGGCGTCGAGCTCCTCGACGCGCCCGGCGGCGATGAGCTCCTGCTCCTCGCGCGCGATCTCGACGACGCGGCGGGCCGCGGCGGCGCCGCCGTCGCTCACCGCGGGCTCTCCGCGGGGGTCTCGGCGCTCTGGGCGATCTGCGCCCACGCCTCGCGCAGGGAGGCGACCATGCCGATGACGCGGGCGAGCTTCTCGCGGTCGCCGTCGAGGCGGATCTCCCACAGGCAGCGCTTCCAGAAGACGTAGATCCCCTCGAGGTTCTCGGAGATCTTGCCCTGGCTCATGTCGAGCGTCGCCTGGAGCTCGTTGATGATCGCCTCGGCGCGGCCGATGCGATCGAGGGCGTGGACCTTGGCGCCCTCGCCGTAGGCGACCTCCGCCTGGCGCAGGAACCGGATGATGCCGTCGTACAGGAGCACGACGAGCTGCCCCGGCGTGGCGGTCATCACCTGCTGCTCCAGGTACGAGGCCTGGGACTGCGCGTAGGGGTTCACGTCCCGGTAGTCGGCTGCAGCGCCGTCACGTTGAGCGTCAGTTCTTCGACGAGCTCGACCGGCTCAGCGAGCTGAGCAGGTCGGCGTACTGCGAGTTGCTGCGGCTCAGGGCCAGCTCCATCGCGGTGAACTGCCGGCGCAGCGTCTCCTCGCGCCGCACGAGGCGGTCGTCGATGCGGGCGATCGCGTCCTTGATGCGGTCGAGCTCGCTGTTGGCCATCGCGACGCGCTGGTCGAGCACGCCGTTGGCGGCCGTGTGGACGTCGAGCATCTGGCTCCACGTCTGGCTGAGCCCGGTCGTGCCGGACACGCCGCCGAGGAGCTTCCTGACCGCGAGCGGGTCCTTCGCGTACGCCTCGTTGAAGACCGACTCGTCGAAGACGAGCTTGCCCTTCTTCGCGTCGGCCGTCGTCGCCGCGCCGGTGCTCTTGCCGGTGCTGATGCCCAGGGCGGCGAGCGAGTTGAGATCGCCGGGGAGCCCGGGCACGGCGGCCGACACGAGCATGCGCATCTGGCTGAGCATGTTGCGCAGGCCGGTGTCGCCGAACAGGGCGCCCTGGGCCGCCTCCGCGGAGGTCAGCGCCTGGTCGCCCTCCTTGACGACCTTCTTCTCGGTGAGCTTGCCCTCGACGAAGTCGACGACGTCGTTGTAGGCGTCGACGAACGCCTTCAGCTTCTTCTTGACCGCGTCGGCGTCGACGCCCGGCGGCGAGATCTCGATCGTCGTGTCGGTCGTCAGCGCCTTGATCGTCAGCGTGACGCCCGGGATGACGTTGGCGAGCGTGTTGCTCTGGCTGTCGGGCTGCGGCTCGCCGTTGATCGAGTACTTCAGGTCGCGGCCCGGCTTCGTCGACTCGAGCGCGAGCTCGGCGCCGGTGGCGGAGATCGTCGTCGCGCTGCCGGTCGTGCGGCTCGTGAGGACGAGCTTGCCGTCGACGTTCACGGCGTACACGCCGGTCTCCGGCGTGCCATTGATCCTGCTGACGAGCGTGTCGAGGGTGTCGCCGTCCTCGAGCTCGATCGCCTGGCCGTTGATGTCGAGCGTGCTGGCGCCGGCCGGCGGCGTGAACGCGTACGTCGCCTGGGCGGCGGTCGCCATCTGGGTGACGGAGATCGCGTAGCCGCCGGGCGCGGCGCCGGAGGTGAGGGAGACCGCGACCTTGTTCGGGTCCGACGAGGTCGCCTTCTGCGTCTCGGTCCACAGCAGCGACGAGCCGAGGTCCTGCGCGGCGGTGCGCAGGGTCTTCATCCGGCTGAGGACGTCGGACAGCGCCTGCTGGCGCGCGGACGCCGCCGACTGGTTCAGCGTCAGCCGCGTGCGCGGCTGACGCTCGATCGCCATCAGGGCCGAGATGATCGCCTCGGTGTCGAGGCCGGACGCCAGTCCGGAGAAGGAGATTCCCGCCATCAGCCTCCCTTCATCGTGGTCATGCGGCCGACTCCGGCAGGAGCGACACGGGGTCGATGGCCTCGTGCAGGCTCAGCGTGCGCACGGAGCCGGAGCGGTCGCGCAGCTCGGCGGTCACGCCCTCGGGCTCGAGCCCGAAGCGGACCTCCATCCCGGCGGCGTCGAGGCGCCGGCAGGTCCGCGCCGCCGCGTCCACGGCCTCGAGCACCTCGGGCGGGGGCGTCCTCCGCTCCCGCTCGGCGGCCAGGTCGATCACCTCGGCGAGCCGGGGCCGCGTCGGCAGCACCGCGCGCATGGGCGGGCGCAACGGCAGCGGCGTGACCGCTGCGGCATTGGTCCGCTGCAAGGTCATAGACGTTCCTCCTGGATCGCTCGGTGGCCCGTCCATGGGCCGGTCTCGCCCGTTCATCGACGCGCGCGAGGCGGGCTTGACGCCCGCCTCGTCCGCCTGGCCGTCTGTACGGGGCGCCCCGCTCACGCCGCGACGCGCTCCAGGACGCCGAGGGCGCCCGGGTGCTGGGGGTCGAGGGACAGCGCCTCGCGGGCGAAGAGCAGCGCGTCCTCGTGGAGCTCGCGGCCGACGGCGACCCAGCTCAGGCCGGCGAGGGCATCGGCGTCGGGCTGGGACTCCTGGCAGACGGCGATCCACTCGTCGGCGGCCGACTCGAGGAACCCGCGGCGCAGGTAGAGCTGGGCGAGGCGCTCGCGGCGCTCGCGCCACGGGATGCCGAGGACCTCGGCCAGCGGCACGAGCGTGGCGAACGCGTCGATGTCGACGACGCGCAGGAGCGCCTCGAGCATGACGAACAGCGGGTCGGCCGCGGTGGGCGGCAGGACCGCCGGGCCCGGGCGGCCGAGCAGCCGCTCGCGCCAGCCCTCGAGGACGTCGATCTCGGCGGGCGGCAGGTCGGTGCGGCGGGCGCGGTCGATCCCCTCCACGGCGCCCTCGGGGTCGCCGGCGGCCAGCCGCGCGAACGCGGCGGCGCGGGCGGCGGCGCCGCCGCCGAAGGCCTCCGGCGGGATGCGCAGCGCCTCGGCCGCGGCCTCGTCCCAGCGGGCCTGCGACAGGAGCGTCTCGACGAGGGCGAGACGGGCGGCGCTCGAGCCGGGCTGGCGCTCGAGGACGGCGCGCAGCTCGGTCTCGGCCGGCTCGACCTGCTTGGCCTCGTAGAGGGCGATCGCGAGCATGAAGCGCACGGCGGGGGTGACGTCGCCGACGGCGTCGTGGACGGTCCGCACGACGGTCTCGGCGTCCTCGCCGAGCGCGAGCATCGTCGAGGCGAGCGGGTCGACCGAGGCCAGGAACTGCGGGTGCTCGACGAGGCAGCGGTGCAGCAGCTCGCGCGCCTCCTCGAGGCGGCCCTGCCGGCGTCGCAGGTCGCCGAGGGCGGCGAGCGCGAGGAACGTGCCGCAGCCGCGGGTCGCGGTGTAGACGCTCGGCGCGTCGCCCCACTCCAGGCACTGCTCCAGGAGCTGGGCGGCGTGCTCCTCGTCGCCCTTGGCCTGGGCGGCGAGCGCCTGCTCGAAGAGGATGTCGGTGAACCGCGGCAGGAACGCGAGCGTCTCGTCGCCGCGGCGCAGCGTCTCGTCGAGGCGGCCGCACAGGCGGGTCGCCTTGACGAGCCGGGCGCACAGCGACGGCAGAAAGCCGTAGCTCGTCTTCAGCGGGTCGTCGCGGACCATCTCCCAGGCGCGCTCGAAGGCCTCCAGGGCCCGCTCGTTCTCGTCGAGCGCCTGGTACTCGCTGCCGAGGTTGAAGTGCAGGAACGGGGTGTCGACGCCGTCGGCGACCTGCCGCTCGAGCAGCTCGAGGTTGCGGCGCGACTTGTCCTTGGCCTCGCGCACCTCGCCGAGGTAGCCGTAGTGGTCGATGCGGACGCTGGTCGACTCGAAGCGCTCGGCCAGGTACCCGGGCATCGCGTGCGCGATCTGCTCGTGGATGCGGCCCTCGAAGCGGTACTCGGGCCGGTTGCGGATGACGCGCAGCGCGTTGTGGGTGACCGAGGTGCCGTCCTCGATGCGGCCGGTGAGGTTCGTCTCGGTGAGGAAGAACGCCTCGCGCCAGACGCGGCCGGTCAGCTCGCGCAGCCGCGGGCCGTCGCCCTCGACGAGGACCTCGTCGGCGTCGAGGTAGATGATCCAGTCGCCGGTCGCCGCCTCGAAGGAGGCGTTGCGCGCGGCGGAGAAGTCGCCGGTCCACTCGTGGTGCAGGACCCGGGCGCCGCGCGCCCGCGCGATCTCGACGGTGCGGTCGGTCGAGCCGGTGTCGACGACGATGATCTCGTCGACCCAGTCGGCGATCGCGTCCAGGCACCGCCCGAGCATCGCCTCCTCGTCCTTGACGATCATGCACAGCGACAGCGTCATCCCCTCGGCGGGGCGGGCGCGCCCGGCGACGCGCTTGGCGCGGTCGCGCAGGCCCTTGAGCTGGACGGAGACGGTCGCGGGCAGCGGCACGCGGCCCTCCAGCCCGGCGGACCGGCGGCGGGCGAGCTCCTTGAGGTTGCCGTCGAGGTGCGGCAGGTTCGGGTCGAGGCGCTCGGCGGCCTTGAACAGGCGCTCGGCGGCGGTCAGCTCGCCGAGCTCGTAGAGGGCGACGCCGGCGGTGTTCAGGATCACCGGCTCGCGCGGCTCCTCCTCGAGCATCGTCACCGCGGCGTCGGCGACGGCGAGGAAGACGGGCGCGATGACGTTCGGGCTCGTGCCGGTCGCGGCCATCCCGGCCTCGAGGAGGCGCACGCGCGCCTCGTAGCGGCGGTGGATGTCCTCGACCGCGGCGGCCTCGGCGAACAGGCGCCGGTAGCCGGCGACGTCGCCGTCCGCGAGCAGGCGCTGGGCACGGGCGCGCAGCGCGATCGCGGGCGCGGCCTGCGGAGCCGCGGGCGCGGCGGACGAGGCGGTGCTGGAAGCGGGATCGGTGAGGCGCAGTGCCATGCGGGTGAGGACCTCTCGGGCGCTCGACAGGGAACGGGCTCCCCGTCAATCGGCACCGAAGCGCGTTTCTTTCGCCGTTGCGGGCGAACGTCCGCCCTCAGACGCGCGAGATCACCACTTCTGGGGAGGACGTCCGTTGACGCATGTCCGACCCGCCCTCACCGGAATTGGGGATGTTCAGCGGCGCGCAACGTCCCGATACGGGTCACGTCCCCCACCCCCCGGCCACCCAGGAGTTCCCCACATGAGCACCAGGCCCGCATCGAGCAGCACACGACGGATGTCCAGCGACGAGACGCTTGCACTCTGGCAGGAGTACCGGCGGAACCGCGATCCCCGTCTGCGCGACCGCCTCGTGCTCACGTTCGCGCCGATGGTGAAGTACATCGTGTACCGCAAGGTGCGCGAGATGCCCGCCAACGCCGAGGTCGAGGACTTCATCTCGTGCGGCCTGGAGGCGCTCATCGTCTCGATCGACCGCTACGACCCCGACAAGGGCGCGACGCTCGAGCAGTACGCGTGGACCCGGATCCACGGCGCCGTCCTCGACGAGCTGCGCCGCCAGGACTGGGCGCCCCGCTCGGTCCGGCGCTGGGAGCGCGACATCACGAAGGCGACCGAGGAGTTCTCGATCCTCCACGGCCGCCGTCCGACGCGCGCCGAGCTCGCCGACGCGATGGGGGTCACCGTCGAGGAGCTGCGCCGCCGCCAGGACGAGATCGCCGCCTCCGACGTGACCTCGCTGAACGCGCTCGTCCTCTCCGACGACGACACGACGATCGAGCGCGTCGACACGATCGCCGCCGACGACCCGCGCATGGACCCCGAGAACGCGGCGGCGACCGAGGAGCTGAAGGAGAAGTTTCGCCGCGCGTTCGCCCAGCTCCCCCGGCGGGAGCGCGAGGTCGCGGTGATGCTCTACGTCAAGAACCTCACGCTCGCCGAGATCGGCCAGGTCCTCGGCGTCTCCGAGAGCCGCGTCTGCCAGATCCACAGCGGGCTGAAGCGCACGCTGCGCGCCGCCCTGGCCGACGACGCCGACCTCTACCGGCTCGTCGCCTGACCCCGGCGGGGGGCGCCCCCCGCCCCGGCCCCCCCCCGGCCGGGCGCGTATACACAACAGACGCGG
>JADGIB010000079.1 GCA_019683665.1 Solirubrobacteraceae bacterium | reverse complement strand
CCACGGGGGCCGGCCGGGGCGCCGGGCGGTCGCGGCCGGGGGCGGGTCAGGCCGCGATCGAGACCGCCAGCCCGCCGAGCGGCTCGAGCCGGTAGGCGTAGGCGCCGCCGCCGTCGAGCCGGATCAGCGGCACGACCGAGCCGGTGATGATGACCTCGCCGGCCCGCAGCCGCTCGCCGAACGCCCCGAGGAAGTCGGCGACGTGGCGGGTCGCGTCGACGAGGTCGCCGACGACGTCGAGCGGGCGGCCGGTGCGCGCGACCGGCGCCCCGTCGCGCTCGATCTCGGCCGACAGCCCGGTCCCGTCGCCCCCGGCGCGGGCCGGGTCCATCGGCCCGAGGACGACCCCGCGCTGGAAGATGTTGCCGGCGACGACGGCCTCGAGGTCGTCGAGCGGCAGGTCGAGGTCGGCGAGCTCGATCGCCGGCCCGAGCCCGGCGATCGCGGCGGCCGCCGTCTCGCGGTCGGCGCCGGCCTCGAGGTCGGCGCCGAGGTGCACGGCGATCTCCGGCTCCAGCGCCCCGTTCGTCCACCCGGCGACCGAGCAGGCGGCCCCGTCCTCGACGCGGGCGGCGTCGGTGAGGAAGCCGACCAGCGGCGCCTCGATCCCGAGGTTCTCCATCGCCTGCGGCGAGCCGAACGCGACCTTCCAGCCCAGCGGCCGCTCGCCCGCCTCCAGGCGGCGGGCGCGGGCCTCGAGCTGGCGCTCCATTCCGCGGGCGACGCGGGGATCGTTCCACACGCTCATGTGCAGCGACGCTATACGTGGATCGGCGAACCGGTCAAGGCGCGGACGGCTCGGGAGGGCGCGGGCGCCGCGGCGCGCGCACGAGGGCGTGTGGCACCTGGCATCGACCCCTCCGACGCCAGGTGCCACACGTCCGGGAGCGGGGCGCCTCGGAGCGGGGAGCCGGGCGGGTCGCGGCGGGGCTAGGCGGAGACGACCGCGAGCTGGCCGCCTCGCACGCCGCCCCGTCGCGGCCGCAGATCGCCACCGTCGCGCCCTCGGCGGCGAGCGCCGCCGCGACCTCGCGGCCGATCCCGCGCGAGCCGCCGGTCACGAGGTACGCGCGATCGGCCAGGTCGAGCTCCATCCGCCTCTCCTCCTCGTTCGTTCAGGCCAGCTGAACGCCGTGGCACCCGGTCCTATCACAAGCAGGGATCGGCCCGCCGGGGGCCCGGTCCTTGACCGGCCCCCGAGCTGATGTGTAGGATCACTGAACGATGGTTCGCCACCACGTGACGCGCTTCGACCCGGGCGCGCTCGCCGTCCCCGCCGGCTACGAGGCGCACTCGAGGGGCTTCCGCCGCGCCGCGCACGTCGACGGCAGCGAGGGCTCCGTCCACGCCGGCTTCGCCACCTGCGAGCTGGCGCCCGGCGGCGAGGTCGAGGGGCACGTCCACGCCTACGAGGAGAGCTTCCACCTCGTCGCCGGCAGCGCCGAGCTCACGGTCGACGGCCGCGCCGTCCGCCTCGAGGCCGGCGACTGCGGCCTCGTCCCGGTCGGAGTCGAGCACGCCTGGCGCAACGCCGGCGACGAGCCCTGCCGCTGGATCGAGATGGCCGCGCCCCAGCCCCGAGACCCGCGGGCCGAGGGCACGCCCGACACGGTCTTCCTCGGCACCGCGCCCGCCGACGACGCCGTCGCGCTCGACGTCCGCGACCCGCGCACCCGCACGCTCTTCCGGCTCGGCCCGGGCCAGATGGAGCTCGACGACCTCAATCGCGGCGCCCCGGTCGACGCGCCGACCGTCTCGGCCAGCATGGCGACCGCGCTGCTCGCCTACAGCGGCATCGCCGTGAAGATGCTCGTCGACCAGCGCCTCGGGGCGCAGCTGGCGAACATGTTCATGGTCGAGTACGAGCCGGGCGGGGTCGCCCAGCCGCACGACCAGCCGCACGACCATCCGCTCGAGGAGTGCTACTACGTGCTCGACGGCGAGGTCGAGCTCGTCGCCGACGGCCGCCGCTACGTCCTGCGGCCCGGGGACGTCGCCTGGGCCGGCGTCGGCTGCGTCCACGCCTTCTGCAACCGCGGCGACCGGCGCGTGCGCTGGCTGGAGACCCAGGCGCCGCTGCCGCCGGCCGCCCACTCGTACCGCTTCAACCGCGACTGGGACTACCTGGCCGAGCGGCGGCCCGCCGGGCGCGCCGGGGAGGGAGGGGGCTAGATGGACGTCGCGATCGCCGGCCTGGGCCGCATGGGCCGGGCGCTCGCCCGCCGCCTGCTCGACCAGGGGCACCGCGTCGCGGTGTGGAACCGCTCGCCCGGTCCCGCCCGGGCCCTCGGCGACGCCGGAGCCGAGGTCGTCGGCGACCTCGCCGGCGCGTGGGCGGGCGGCCGCCCGGTCGTCACGCTCCTGGCCGACGACGCCGCCGTGGAGGCCGTCTGCGGCGAGCTCGTCGCCGCCGCGCCGGCCGGCGCGCTCCTCGTCGAGATGAGCACGATCTCGGCCGCCGCCTCCGAGCGCGTCGCCGCCCGCGCCGAGGCCGCCGGCGTCCGCTACCTGCGCGCGCCGGTGTCGGGCAACCCGTCGGCCGTCACCGCCGGCGACCTCGGGATCATCGTCTCCGGCGACCGGGCCGCCTTCGACGACGCGCTCCCGCTCCTGGCCGCGATCGGGCCGAAGGTCTTCCACGTCGGCGACGGCGAGCAGGCGCGGATCATGAAGCTCGCCCTGAACGCGATCATCGCCGGGACGACCCAGCTGCTGGCCGAGGCGATCACGCTCGGCGAGGCGCACGGGCTGCGGCGCACCGACATGCTCGAGGTCATGGCCGGGTCGGCCGTCGCCTCCCCGTTCATCGGCTACAAGACCGCCGCCCTCGTCGGGCGCGACTACACGCCGACGTTCACGACCGCCCTGCTGGCCAAGGACCTCGCCCTGGCCGTCGACGCCGCCGGCGACGACCTCCCGCTCCCGGTCACCGAGCTCGTGCGCCGGCTCGTCGACGAGGCCGTCGACGAGGGCCTCGGCGAGCTCGACCTCCTCGCCCTGCTGCCGCACCTCCAGCACCGCGCCGGGCGTCCGACCGACGTCCCGGTGCCGGCCCGCGGCCGGGCCGGTGCCGGCGTCCCGCGCGCCGCTCGACGACGGCCGCCGGGCGGGTGCCGGGCCCGGGGATAAGATCGCGCCGATGGCGACGGAGGGGTCAGCGAAGGCGTCGCGCCACGGCGTCATGGACGACGAGCTGCCCCGACGGCTGCGGGCCGAGCGCGAGCGCCGGCGCATCTCGGTCCGGGAGCTGGCCCGCCGCCTCGACGTCACCCCGAGCGCGATCTCGCAGATCGAGACCGGCCGCGCCCGCCCGTCGGTCGCCACGCTGTTCGCGATCGTCACCGAGCTGGGCATGTCGCTCGACGCCCTGTTCGACCACGACGTCGGCGGCGGGGGCCGCGCCGAGCAGGGCCTCGGCCGCGTCATCGTGCGCGAGTCCGAGCGCGAGGCGCTCGACCTCAGCACCGGCGTGCGCTGGGAGCGCCTGACCGCCGACGCCGACCCCGACGTCGACTTCCTGTACGTGACCTACGACGTCGGCGGCGCGTCGAGCCCGCCCGGCCGGCTCATGCGCCACGCCGGGCGCGAGTACGGGCTCATCCTCAGCGGCCGGCTCGAGGTCACCGTCGGGTTCGAGACGCGCGAGCTCGGCCCGGGCGACTCGCTGTCGTTCGACTCGACCACGCCGCACCGGCTCGCCAACCGCGGCGACGAGCCGGCCACCTCGGTGTGGGTCGTCATCGGCCGCCACGGGTCGGACCCGCGGACCGAGGGCTTCGCCCAGTAGCCGCGGTCAGCCCGGAGGGGCGGCCGCCTCGGGCGCGTCGGCCGCCGCGGACGGCGCGGCGGCGTCGGCGGGCGGCGCGGCGGCCTCGAGGACGCCCGTCTCCTCGAACACCGGGTTGCGCGGGTCGCTCTGGCGGCGCCCGACGACGAACCAGATCCCGGTCGCCGGGACGTCGCCGTTGTTGGCGAGCAGGTGCGGCTCGTCGGAGCTGAACGAGATCGAGTCGCCCGGCCCGAGCCGGTAGGTCTCGAAGCCGACGGTCACGTCGAGCTCGCCGCTGAGCACGATCCCGTACTCGCGCCCGGCGTGGCGCACGAGCTGGCCCTTCGCGTTCGACGCGCCGCCGGGCTCGTAGACGACGTGGAGGAACTCGATGATCGGATCGTGGTGGGCGGTGAGGCGCTCCCACACGACGCCGGAGTCGAGCTCGAGGCGCGGGCGGCTGCCGGCCCGCTGGACCGGCTCGCCGCCCCCGGCGGCCGCCAGCCAGTCGGGGGCGTCGCCCAGGCCGCCGCCGCGGGTGACGACGGTCCCGCCCGCGGGGGCGGGCCGCGCCGGCGTCTCGTGGTCGAACAGCTCGTCGAGCGACAGGCCGAGCTCGGAGACGAGCGCGTAGAGCGTGCGCACCGACGGGCGCGACTTGCCGGTCTCGATCTGCGACAGCGCGCTGGCCGAGATGTCGAGGCGCCGCGCGAGCTGGCGCAGGCTCAGCCCCGACCGCTCGCGGGCCTCGCGGAGCCGGCGCGAGACGTCGACCGACGCGGCGGCGGACGGCTGGCTGTCGGCGGCGTCAAGCGGCACTGCCCGCATCCTACTTCCGTGTCGCCGCATCTCGCCCATTCCGCGCCTCCGAGAGTTTGACAGATCGTTGAGTCTAGCTTGACACAGGGCGCCGGAGTCGACTGATTTGCAGCGAGGCGTTCGGTTCTACTTGACGACTGTGCGATGGGAGCGTACGGTCTGCGCCAGTCCCGCCGGCGTGGAGGGCCGGCGGGTCGACGAATGCAGGAGGAGAGCGTGCAGATCGAGCTTTCGGACCGGGTCGCCGTCGTCACCGGCGCGAGCTCCGGGATGGGCGCCGAGACGGCCCGCGTCATGGGCCGCGCCGGCGCTGCGGTCCTCGCCGTCGGGCGCGACCGCGACCGGCTCGCCCGCACCGTCGCCGACATCGAGGCCGCCGGCGGCCGCGCGCGGGCGCTCGTGGCCGACCTCGCCGACGGCGCGTCAGCCGGCCGCATCGTCGACGCCGCCCTCGAGCTCGGCGGGCGCATCGACGCGCTCGTGCTCGCGGCCGGCCACTTCGTCCACACGCCGCTGGCCGAGACGCCGGTCGAGCAGCTCGACGAGCTGTGGACCGTCCACGTCCGCACCCCGTTCCTGCTCGTCCAGCGCGCCCAGCCGCACCTCGGGGAGGGGTCGACGATCACGTTCTTCTCGTCGACGGTGGCCCAGAGCGGCTTCGCCCCGTACGCGACGTACACGGCGGTCAAGGGCGCGGTCGAGGCGATGGCCCGCTCGCTGGCCGTCGAGCTGTCGCCGACGACCCGGGTCAACGTCATCGCCCCCGGCTTCACCGGGACGCCGATGGTCCTCGACCAGTTCGAGGACGTCCCCGAGCTGGAGGGGATGATCGTCCAGCGCACCCCGGTCGGCTTCCTCGGCGGCCCCGAGAGCGCGGCCCACACCGCGGCGTTCCTGGCCTCCGACCTCGCCCACTACATCCACGGGGCGCGCATCGTCGTCGACGGCGGCTGGACCGCGCAGGGGTGGCAGGCGTAGCGATGCCCGCCCCGACCGCCGGCACCGGACGCCCGCGCTTCGCGGCCCTGCGCCGCGAGGGCTCGTTCACCGCGATCTGGGTCGTCGCGGCGCTGCTGTTCGCGGTCAGCCCGCTGATCGCCTCCGGCAGCCTGTCGCAGGCGTCGCTGAACGCGATGCTGCCGTTCGCGGGCGTCCTGGCGATCGCGGCCATCGGGCAGACACTCGTCATCCAGCAGGGCGGCCTCGACCTGTCGGTCCCGGGGACGTTCTCGCTCGGCGTCGTGCTGGTCGTCATGGTCCCGGGCGGCGACGCGTCGAAGCTGTGGCTCGGGCTGCTCGTCGTCGTCGCGGCCGGGCTCGCGGCCGGCCTGGCCAACGGGCTGGCCGTCACCCGGCTGGGCATCACGCCGCTCGTCGCGACGCTCGGCATGAACGGCGTCCTGCTCGGCGTGCAGCAGCAGGTCACGCACGGGTCGATCAACTACACGGCGCCCGCGAACTGGGCCGACGTCGTCGGCCAGAAGCTGCTCGGCGTCACCGTCATCGCCTGGATCGCGCTCGTCGTCACCGTCCTCGTGGCGATCGCGATGCGCCGCACGGTCTGGGGGCGGGAGTTCGAGCTCGTCGGCGCCGGCCCGCGCGCCGCCCGGGCCGCCGGCCTGCCCGTCGCCCGCCACCAGGTCGCCGCTTACGCGATCGCGGGCGTCTGCTACGCGACGGCCGGCGCGCTCGTGGCCGGGTTCCTCGGCCGCCCGCAGCTCGACGCCGGCAACGAGTACCTGCTGCCGACGATCGCGGTCGTCGTCCTCGGCGGGACCGCGCTCGGCGGCGGGCGCGGCAGCGTCCTCGGCACGCTCGGCGGGGTCGTGTTCCTCGCCCAGCTCGACCAGCTGCTCAACGTCCTCGGGGTCACGACCGCCGTCCAGTACGTCATCCAGGGGGCGATCGTCGCCCTCGGCATGGGCCTGCGCAGCGTGCCCTGGCACGCGCTGCGGGCGCGACGGTCGCGCGACCCCGCGGGCTCCGCCCCGGGGGCGCCGCGTCCCGGCCCGCCGCTGACGACGCGCACGTCGTCGCCCTGATCACGTCATCAACACCAGAGGAGGGTCCCATGGAGTCACGCAGCCTGCGCGGCCGCGGCCGGAGCGCCGCTGCCCGCACGGCCGTCGCGTTCGCGGTGCTCGCGGCGCTCGCCCTGAGCGCCTGCGGCAGCAGCGACGACGACGGCGACAGCACCCAGGCGGCCACCGCGGCGTCGACCGCCGCGGCCGCCGACACGACCGCATCGGCCTCGTCGGGCGGGGTGCCCGAGTGGTGCGGCGACAAGGAGATCAAGCTCGGCATCCAGGACGGCGGCGGCCTGAACGCGTGGTCGGCGGCGTCGCTGGAGCAGGTGAAGCTCGAGGCGGCCAAGTGCCCGAACATCACCGACACGGTCATCGTCAACGCCGGGTTCGACCCGCAGAAGGCGACCTCGGGGATCCAGTCGATGATCTCCCAGGGCGTCAACGCGATCGTGATCATCCCCGACGCCGGCGTCTGCGCCGAGCTGCCGGCGCTGCGCCAGGCCACCCAGCGCGGGATCGCCGTCGCCACGCACGCCGCCGACGGCTGCGGCGAGGTCGGCAAGGACTACGTCTCGTACACCGACTGGGACCCGGTCGCCAACGGCCGCGTCTGGGGCACGTGGATCGCCGAGCAGATGGGCGGCAAGGGCAACCTGCTGTTCCTCGGCGGCCCGGCCGGCAACCCGGTCGACCAGGGCACGGTCACCGGCCTGCTCGAGGTCCTGAAGGACTACCCGGACATCACGGTCCTCGAGGACCTGTCGCCGAAGAACTGGCCGGTGACGAACTGGGACCCGGCCCAGGCCCAGAAGCTCGTGGCCAGCCTCCTGGCCAAGTACCCGAAGATCGACGGGATCGTCGAGGGCTACGGCGCGAACGTGCCGGGCGAGATCAAGGCGTTCGAGGACGCGGGCCGCAGGATCCCGCCGATCGCGACGCTCCAGCTCAACGCGCTCTCCTGCATCTACGAGGAGAAGAAGGGCACCGACGAGGCGTTCGACCTGGCCACGATCTCGAACCGCAACTGGACGGGCCGCCTGGCCGTCCGCAAGGCGGTCGCCGCGGCGAACGACATCCCCAACGACGAGCCCGAGAGCATCGCCCTGCCGCTGCTGGAGGACTCGACGCAGCCCGGCATGGAGCCCACGTGCTACGAGGACGAGGGCCCCAACTACGACCCGTCCAACGAGATGACCGACGAGGAGCTGCAGACGCTCCTCGACGAGCACGGGCACTGATCGGCGCGCAAGGAGCGAGATCGTCATGAGCGAGACGACCGACCGCGTCGAGCTGCGGCTCACCGACGTCCACAAGGCGTTCGGCGGCGTGCGCGCGCTGAAGGGCGTGTCGCTGGCCGTGCGCGCCGGCGAGGTGCACGCGCTCCTGGGGGAGAACGGGGCCGGCAAGTCGACGCTCATGGCGATCGCCGCCGGCTCGCTGGCCCCGGACGCCGGGACCGTCGAGATCGGCGGCGCGCCGCTGACGCACACGAGCCCGAGCGCCGCGCAGGCGCTCGGGCTGGCCGTCGTCTACCAGCACCCGGCGATCGCGGACGACCTCACGGTGCTGGAGAACATGCTGCTGGCGATGCCGGCCGGCCGGCGCCCGCGCTTCGGCGCCGCCGAGCGGTGGGCGCGCGAGCAGCTCGACGCGGTGGGGGCGCGGATCGACCCGCACCGCCGCGCCGCCGACCTCACCGCCGCCGAGCACCAGCTCGTCGAGATCGCCAAGGCGCTCGCGCTCGAGCCGCGCGTGCTCATCCTCGACGAGCCGACCGCCGCGCTCGGCGCCGCCGAGGTCGACCACCTCTTCGAGCAGGTCCGGGCGATCCGCGACCGCGGCACCGCGGTCGTCTACATCTCCCACCGCATCCCCGAGGTGACCGAGATCTCCGATCGCCTCACCGTCCTGCGCGACGGCGAGCACCGGGGCACGTTCCCGACCGCCGAGCTGAGCGAGGACGACATCCTCGACCTCATCGTCGGGCGGCGGATCGACGCCGTCTTCCCCGACAAGGGCGCGAGCCCCGGCGACGAGGTGCTGCGCGTCGAGGGCCTCTCGGGCGAGGCGTTCGACGACGTCTCGCTGCGCGTCCGCGCCGGCGAGATCGTCGGCCTGGCCGGCGTCGTCGGCAACGGCCAGCAGGAGCTCGTCCGCGCCCTCGCCGGCCTGGAGCCGCACACCGGCGCGATCCGCGTCAACGGGCGCGACGTGCGGATCGCCGGCCCGGTGGACGCGCGCCGCGCCGGGATCGCCTTCGTCCCCGCCGACCGCCAGCGGGAGGGCCTGTTCGGGTCGCTGAGCGTGCGCGAGAACGCGGCCGCCACCTCGCTGGACGCCTACGCGCGCGGCGGGCTCGTGCGCCCGTCGGCCGAGCGCGCCGCCGTCGCGGCCCAGAGCGCCGCGCTGGCGGTGAAGGCGCCCTCGCCGGAGGCGGGCGTCATGACGCTGTCGGGCGGCAACCAGCAGAAGGTCGTCTTCGCCCGCGCGCTGCTCTCCGACCCCGACGTGCTCCTGTGCGACGAGCCGACCCAGGGCGTCGACGTCGGCGCCCGGGTCGAGATCTACGCGCTCATCCGCGAGCTGGCCGACGCCGGGAAGGCGGTCGTCGTCTGCTCCTCGGACGCGCTCGAGCTCGAGGGGCTGTGCGACCGCGTCGTGATCCTGTCGCGCGGCAGCGTCGTCGCCGAGCTGACCGGCGACGAGATCACCGAGGCGGCGATCACCGGGGCCGCGGTGACCGCGTCGGGCGCGCGGCGCACCCGCGGGACGGAGGGCGGCGCGGCGCCGCGGGCGGCGGCCGCCCGCACCGGCGCGCTCGCGCGGCTGCTGCGCGGCGACAACGTCGCCGTCCCGATCGTCGCGCTCATGATCGTCCTGCTGGCGATCGTCACGACGACGCAGGACAGCGCGTTCCTGGGCGCGTTCAACGTCGACAACCTCCTGCTGCTGTCGACGGCGCTCATCCTCGTGTCGCTCGGGCAGCTCATCGTCCTGCTCACGGCCGGCGTCGACCTGTCCGTCGGGCCGATGATGGGCCTCGGCCTCGTCGTGCTGACGAGCTTCGCCACCGACGAGCGCGGCACCGGCGGCTTCGTCGCCGGGTTCGTCCTGCTGCTCCTCACCGGCCTCGCCGTGGGCGCCGTGAACGGCGCGCTCGTGCGGCTCGCGCGGATCCCGCCGGTCATCGCGACGCTGGCGACGTTCATCGCGATCCAGGGCGTCGCGCTCATCCTCAACCCGGTCCCCGAGGGGCTGCTGGCGATGTCGGCGTCCGAGACGCTGCGCTCGTCGATCGGCGGGCTCGTCCCGTGGGCGTTCGCCGTCGCGGTCGCGCTCGCCGTCGGGCTGGAGCTGGCGCTGCGCCGCCGGCGGGTCGGCATGGCGCTGCGCGCGGTCGGCTCCTCGGAGGCGACCGCGCACCGGATCGGCGTGCGCGTCGGGTGGACCGTGTTCGGCGCCTACGTCGCGTGCGGCCTGTTCGCGGCGCTGGCCTCGGTCATGCTCGCCGTGCAGATCGGCACGGGCGACGCGACCGCCGGCCAGGCCTACACGCTGCAGTCGATCGCCGCGGTCGTCGTCGGCGGCGCCTCGATCTTCGGCGGGCGCGGCTCGTTCCTGGGCGCCCTGCTCGGGGCGCTGCTGCTGACCGAGGTCATCAACGCGCTGCCGTTCCTGCAGCTCGGCAACGCCTGGCAGTTCTGGGTGCCGGGCGGGGTCGTGCTCATCGCGGCCGCGCTGTTCGCGCGCGCGGAGCGGGCCGACCGGCGCGCAGCGCAGGCGAACACGGCATGAAGGATCACTCACAACAGGGGGACATCGCGTTCAGTTATGCTGAACATCATGTGGGAAGCGAGGGAGGGTCGATGATCGCCTCACGGGGCGCGACGATGGCGGTCGACTGGGAGCAGCGGGTCGACTTCGCCCGGCTGCGGGCCGACCGGCTGGAGCGGGCGCGAGGGGCGCTGCGGGCGTCCGACCTCGGGGCCGTGCTCCTGTTCGACCAGAACAACATCCGCTACGTGACCTCGACCCACATCGGGGAGTGGGCGCGGGACAAGAGCGCCCGTTGCGTGCTCCTGCCCCGCACCGGCGACCCGGTCCTGTGGGACTTCGGGTCGGCGGCGCGCCACCACCAGCTCTACGCGCCGTGGCTGCCGGAGACGTCCTGGCGCGCGGGGGTGACGAGCATGCGCGGGGCGATGCCGCGGGAGACCGGCGTGCCCGACCTCCTCGCCGGCCACGTCCACGAGGCGCTGCGCGAGCTCGGCCTCGAGCAGGAGCCGCTCGGGCTGGACCTGACCGACATGGAGACGCTCGCCTCGCTGCACCGCCGGGGGCTGCGCACGGCCGACGCCGCGCCGGTCATGCAGGCGGCGCGGAAGATCAAGACGGTCGACGAGATCGCGCTCCTCGACCACGCCGCCGCGATCGTCGACGCCGTCTACGAGCGGATCTACGAGCTGCTGCGCCCCGGGGTGCGCGAGCACGAGATCGTCGCCGAGGCCCAGCGGCTGCTCTTCGAGCTCGGCTCCGAGCAGGTCGAGGCGATCAACGCCGTCTCCGGTGACCGCTGCAACCCGCACCCGCACGTGTTCAGCGACCGCCTGCTGCGCCCGGGCGACCAGGCGTTCTTCGACATCATCCACTCGTTCATGGGCTACCGGACGTGCTACTACCGCACGTTCTGCGTCGGCGGCGCGACCCCGGCCCAGCTGGACGCCTACAAGCAGTGCCGCGAGTGGCTGGACGCCGCGATCGAGCTCGTCCGCCCCGGCGTGACGACCGACCGGATCGCGGCGGTGTGGCCGTCGGCCCAGGAGCTCGGCTTCCCGTCGGAGGAGGCGTGCTTCGGCCTGCAGTTCGGCCACGGCCTCGGCGTCGGCCTCTACGAGGCGCCGATGATCAGCCGCCTGCACTCCTTCGACGACCCGGTCGAGATCGAGGTCGGGATGGTCTTCGCCCTGGAGACCTACTGCCCGGCGACCGACGGGCGGTCGGCAGCCCGGATCGAGGAGGAGGTCGTCGTCACCCCCGAGGGGCCGCAGGTCATCACCCGCTTCCCCGGCGAGGACCTCCTCGTCGCCGGGCGCCGGTACGTCCGCGGCGCCGACCTCATCGACGGGAAGGTGGTCCTGTGAGCGCCCAGACCGCGGCGTCCGCGCCGGCGTCCGACCTCGAGGGCGGCCTCGAGCTCTACCGGCGGATGCGGCTCATCCGCCGCTTCGAGGACACGATCCAGGCGCTGTTCACGAAGGGCGAGGTGCACGGCACGACGCACCTCTACTCGGGCGAGGAGGCGGTCGCCGTCGGCGTCGCCTCGGTGCTGACCGACGCCGACCGCGTCGCCGGCACCTACCGCGGGCACGGCCACGCCCTCTCGCTCGGCGTCGACCCGCAGGCGCTGCTGGACGAGATGCTCGGCCGCGCGACCGGCGTGTGCGGCGGGCGCTCCGGCTCGATGAACGTCATCGACCTCGAGCACCGGCTCATCGGCTGCTTCGGGATCATCGGCGGCTCGATCGCCGCCGCCACCGGCGCCGCGATCGCGCTGAAGCGCACCGGCGGCGTCGGGGGGGCCCGGGGGGGGGGCCGCCCCCCCCCACCCGCGGGGATGAAGGGGGGTATAAAAAAAAAAAACAGGC
>JADGIB010000078.1 GCA_019683665.1 Solirubrobacteraceae bacterium | reverse complement strand
CGCTGAGCGGCTTCGCCGGCTGCGGCGGCGGGGGCGGCGCCGTCGCCCCGGCCCCGGCGTCCGCCTCGCCGCCGGACGCCCCCGCGCCCTCGCCCGTCCCCGCCGCGGCGTCGGGCGCCGCCGCGGCCGTCTCGGCCCGGTGCTCGGCGGCGATCCGCTCCTGCAGGCAGGCGGCGAAGTCGGCCAGCAGCCGGCGCGAGACGTCCTCGATCATCCCGCCGCGCCCGAACCGGGCCAGCCGGCCGGTGATCGTGAAGTCGGTGTCGACCTCGACGACCGTCGCCGCGTCGCCGTCGGGGCGGACGGTCGAGCGGATCGTCGCGGTCGCCCCGCCCTGCCCGCGGCGGTCGGTCCCGCGCGCCTCCATGACCGCGGTGCGCGCGGCCTCGTCGACCTCGGCCATCCTCAGCGTGCCGTTGTAGGCCGCGGTCGTCGGCCCGAGCTTCACCGTGAACGTGCCGTGGTACGTGCCGTCGTCGCCGGCCTCGGTGATCTCCGCGCCGGGCAGGCACGGCGCCACCCGCTGGACGTCGATGAGCGCCGCCCACACCTGCTCGGCGGGCGCCGCGACCGTGAACGACTGCTCGAGCTTCATCGCCTGACCTCCCTCGTCATCGGGCCCTCCAGCACGTCGGCGAGCGCCTCGAGCGAGCCGAGCGAGTGGCCCTCGAGGAACACGTCGACGTGCGGCAGCGCCGCCGCCATGCCGCGCGCCAGCGGCTCGTAGCCGGGGCGCGCCTTCAACGGGTTGAGCCACACGACGCGGTGCGCCGTGCGCGCGAGCCGCGCCATCTCGTCGCCGAGCCGCTGCGGGTCGCCGCGGTCCCAGCCGTCCGACAGCACGACGACGACCGCGCCGCGCCCGATCCGCCGGCCGTGGCGGCGGTTCAGCTCGGCGATCCCGTCGCCGAGGCGGGGCCCCCCGCCGTGGGCGGCGGCGGCGCGCGTCGCGCGGTCGAGCGCGGCGTCGACGTCCTTGGAGCGCAGCTCGCGCGTGACCCGCGTCAGCCGGGTCCCGAGCGCGAACGCCTCCACCCGCGGGCGCGCGGTCACGAGCGCCTGGGCGTAGCGCAGCAGCAGCCCGGCGTACGGGGCCATCGAGCCGGACACGTCGACGACGAGCACGACCGGCCGGGGCGCGCGGCCGGGGGCGCGCCAGCGCCGGTGAACGGGCTCGCCGCCGTGGCGCAGCGACGCGCGCACCGTCGCCGGCAGGTCGAGCCGCCGCCCGGGCCGGTGCGTCGGGCGCAGCCGCCGCGAGCGGCGGGTCGGGCCGCGCCGGGCGAGGCGGACGATGAGCCGGTGGACGGCGGCCAGCTCGGCCTCGGTCAGCTCGGCGGCGTCGCGCTCGCGCAGCAGCTCGACCTCGCTCCAGGCGGCGGGGCGCACCTCGGGCTCCTCGCCGCCCTCCCCGGCGCGCGGCGGCGGCGCGCTGCCCGCCGGCACGGTCGGCAGCAGCTCCTGCAGGCCGGGCGGCAGCGGCGGCGGCCCGCCGCCCGCGGCGTCGCCCGGCCCGAACACCGCGTCGAACGCCGCGTCGAACGCGGCCAGGTCCTCGTGGCGCGAGCAGAGGACCGGCCGCAGCGCGAGCCGCACCGCCTCGCGGTCGGCGGCGTCGACGCGGGCCAGCGCCCGCGCGGCGACGGCCAGCTCGCCGGTGCCGACCCGCACCCCGCGGGCGCGCAGCTCGGCGCCGAGCGCGGCCAGGCGCCCGAGCACCCCGGTCGCGGCCGCCTCAGACACCGTCGAGCACGCCCTCGGCGCGGACGCGGTCGAGGTCCTCGCGCACCTTCAGCGCCACCCCGAGCGTGTCCTCCAGCGACTCGCCGGGCAGCGCCGCCAGGGCCCGCGCCCAGGCGATCGTCTCCCCCACGCCCGGGAGCTTGTAGAGCTCGGCGCCGCGCAGCCGCGCGACCGCCTCGCAGACGCGGGCGGCGACCGCCTCCTCGACCTCCGGGGCGCGGACGCGCAGGATCTCCGCCTCGCGCTCGGGGGTCGGGTAGTCGATCCAGTGGTAGAGGCAGCGGCGCTTGAGCGCGTCGTGCAGCTCGCGGGTGCGGTTCGAGGTGAGGACGACGAGCGGGCGGCGCCGGGCCCGCACGGTCCCCAGCTCCGGGATCGTCACCTGGAAGTCCGACAGCAGCTCGAGCAGGAACGCCTCGAACTCGTCGTCGGCGCGGTCGATCTCGTCGATGAGCAGGACGACCGGCCCGTCGTGCTCGAGCGCCTCCAGCAGCGGGCGGCGCAGGAGGAAGCGCCGCGAGAACAGCTCGCCCTCGTCGATGCCGGCCTCGGCCGCGCGCAGCGCCAGCAGCTGGCGCGCGTAGTCCCAGTCGTAGAGCGCGTGGTGGACGTCGATCCCCTCGTGGCACTGCAGCCGGATGAGGCGCGCGCCGGTCGCGGCGGCCAGCGCCTTGGCCACCTCGGTCTTGCCGACCCCCGCCTCGCCCTCGAGCAGGAGCGGCTGGCCGAGGTCGGCGGCGAGGAAGAGCGCGATGCGCAGCGGGCGGTCGGCGAGGTAGCCCTCCGCCGCGAGGGCCTCGCCGACCGCGTCGGGGCTGCGCAGCGCGTCGCTCAGCGGTCCGCTCAGCTCCCCGCCGCCCGCTGCAGCGCCCGCCGGGTGAGGACCCGGGCGAGGTGGCGCTTGTAGTCGGCCGACGCGTTCAGGTCGGCCGGCGGGTCGGTCCCCTCGTCGGCGTGCTCGGCCGCGGCGGCGATCGCCGCGTCGTCGAGCGGCCCGCCGCGCAGCGCCTGCTCGACCGCGGTGGCCCGGATCGGCGTGGACGCCATGTTCGTGAACGCCACGCGCACGTCCTCGCAGGAGCCGTCGGGTGCCCGCTTGACGAGCGCGCACACGCCGACCATCGCCCAGTCCTCGGCCCGCCGGGTGAACTTCTCGTAGGCGTGGCCCCACCCGTCGAGCGCCGGGATCCGCACCTCGGTGATGAGCTCGCCGGGGCCGACCGCGGTCGTCAGGTAGTCCTGGAACAGGTCGGCGGCGGCGACCGTCCGCGACCCGCCGCCCGCGTCGCGGATCGTGACCCGGCCCTCGGTGGCGGCCAGCACCGCCGGCAGGTCGGAGGCCGGGTCGCCGTGGGCGAGCGAGCCGCCGATCGTCCCGCGGTTGCGGACCTGCTGGTCGGCGATGAGCGCCGCGGTCTGCGCGACGACGCCGAGGTCGGCGCGCCGCTGCAGGTCGGCGTGGCGGGTGAGCGGCCCGATCCGCCAGTCGCCGTTCTCGCGCTCGATCCCGCGCAGGCCCTCGAGCCGGCGCAGGTCGACGAGGAGCGTCGGCACGGCCAGGCGCATCTTCATGAGCGGCAGCAGCGAGTGGCCGCCGGCCAGCGGCTTGGCGTCCTCGCCGCCGTCGGCGAGCGCCCGCAGCGCCTCGTCGAGCGAGGCCGGGGCGACGTAGTCGAAGTGCGCGGGGATCATCGCGCCGCCTCCTGGATCGCGTTCCACACGCGCATCGGCGTGTAGGGCATGTCGAGGTACGTGACGCCGAGCGGCCGCAGCGCGTCCATGACCGCGTTGGCGACCGCGGCGCTCGCCGCGATCGTGCCCGCCTCGCCGACGCCCTTGACGCCGAGCGAGTTGACCGGCGACGGGGTCTCCGTGCGGTCGGTCTCGAAGCTCGGCAGCTCGGCCGCCGTCGGCAGCGCGTAGTCGACGAACGTGCCGGTCACGAGCTGGCCGCTCTCGTCGTAGACGACCTGCTCGTAGAGCGCCTGCCCGACCCCGTGGACGATGCCGCCGTGGACCTGCCCGTCGATCAGCAGCGGGTTGATCGCCGGCCCGCAGTCGTCGACGGCGACGTAGCGGACGAGCGTCACCTTCCCGGTCTCGGGATCGACGTCGACGATCGCCGCGTGGGCGCCGAACGGGAACACGAAGTTGCCCGGGTCGTAGAAGGCGACCTCCTCCAGCCCCGGCTCCATGTCCTGCGGGATGTCCTCGGGGATGTAGGCGAGGCCGGCGACCTCGGGCAGCGTGAACCCCTTGTCCGGGGAGCCGCGGACGATCCAGCGCCCGTCGCGCAGCTCGATGTCCTCGGGCGCCGCCTCGAGCTTGTGGGCGACGAACCGGCGGATGCGCGCGACGACCTTGTCGGCCGCGCGGGCGATCGCCTCGCCGCCGACGGCCAGCGACCGCGACCCGTACGTGTCCAGGCCGTTGGGGCCCTGGCTCGTGTCGCCGTGGATGACCTCGACGAGCTGCGGGTCGGTGCCGAGCCGGTCGGCGACGATCTGGGCGAACCCGGTCTCGTGGCCCTGGCCGTGCGGCGAGGTGCCGGTGTAGACGGTGACCGCGCCGGTCAGGTGGACGCGCACGAGCGCCGACTCCCAGCCGCCGCCCTGGAGGCCGAACGCGCTCGGGCCGACCGCTCGCGACGGGGCCAGGCCGCAGATCTCGGTGTACGTGCAGAACCCGATCCCGCGGTGGACGCCCTCGGCGCGCAGCCGCTCCTGCTCGGCCCGGAACGCCTCGACGTCGACGTGCTCGAGGAGCTTGTCGAGCGTCCCCTGGTAGTTGCCGGAGTCGTACGTGATCCCGATCGCGGTCTCGTACGGGAAGGCGTCGGCGGGGATGAAGTTGCGCCGGCGCACCTCGAGCGGGTCGAGCCCGAGCTCGACGGCGAGCTGGTCGAGCGCGACCTCGATCATGTGCGTCGCCTCCGGGCGGCCCGCGCCGCGGATCGCGTCGGTGGCGAACTTGTGCGTCATGACGCCGACGATGTCGGTCTGGACGGCCGGGAAGCGGTAGCAGCCGCTCATGACGAAGGCGCCGAGCGACGGCACCATCGGCGTCAGCAGCATCATGTACGCGCCGAGGTCGGCCAGGATCCGCGCGTGGAACGCGGTGACCGTGCCGTCGCGCTTGGCGCCGACGCGGACCGTGGCGATCTGGTCGCGCCCGTGGTGGGTGACCATCATCGCCTCCGAGCGCGTCTCGCACCACTTCACCGGCCGGCCGAGCTTTCGCGCGGCCCAGGCGGCGAGGATCTCCTCGCCGTAGATCTGCAGCTTGCTGCCGAAGCCGCCGCCGACCTCGGGCGCGATGACGCGGACGCGCTCCTCGCTGAGGTCGAGCATGATCGACAAGAACAGCCGCAGGAAGTGCGGGATCTGGGTCGAGGACCAGACCGTCAGGTGGCCGGCGCGCTCCTCGGCGAGCACGGCGCGCGGCTCGATCGCGCCGCCGGCGGTGCGGTGGTTGACGATCCGCCGCTCGATGACGACGTCGGCCTCGGCGAAGCCGGCCTCGAGGTCGCCGCCGCCCAGCGACCACTCGTGGACCGTGTTCGACGGCAGGTCCGGGTGGACGAGGACCTCGTCGCGCAGCGCCTCCTCGGGGTCGGTGACGACCGGGAGCGGCTCGTACTCGACGATCACGTCCTCGGCGGCGTCGACGACCGAGTAGCGGTCCTCGCCGATGACGACGGCGACCGGGTCGCCGACGTGGGCGACGCGCCCGCGGGCCAGCGGCCAGTGCTCGGGGACGTTGAGGTCGATCCCGGGCGGCGCCCACGCCATCGGCAGCGGGGCGGCGAGGTCGAGGTCCTCGGCGGTGTAGACGGCGACGACGTCCTCGCGGGCGAGCGCGGCGCTCGCGTCGATCGAGGTGATCGTCGCGTGCGCCTCGGGCGAGCGGACGAACGCCATCCACAGCGTCCCGACCGGGTTGAGGTCGTCGACGTAGGTGGCGCGCCCGGTGATGAGGCGCGGGTCCTCCTTGCGCTTCAGCGGGCGGCCGACGTGGCGGCCGTCGGCCTGCGGGGTCTCGATCGCGGTCATGCGCCCAGGCCCTCCTGCGCGAGCTCGCGGCCGGCGCCCGCGCCGTCGGCGGAGACGCCCGGGGCGGGGATGCGGCCGGCGTGCGGGTGGCGCGCGGCGTCCTTCACCGCGCGGACGATGTTGTGGTAGCCCGTGCAGCGGCAGAGGTTGCCCTCCAGCCCGCGGCGGATCTCCTCCTCGGTCGGGTCCGGGTCGTGGGCCAGGAGGTCGACCGCGCGCATGATCATCCCCGGCGTGCAGAAGCCGCACTGGAGGCCGTGGTCCTCCCAGAAGGCCTCCTGCACCGGGTGGAGCGCGTCGCCGTCGGCGAGCCCCTCGATCGTCGTGACCTCGCAGCCGTCGGCCTGGACCGCCAGGACCGTGCAGCTCTTCACCGACTCCCCGTCGAGATGGACGGTGCAGGCGCCGCAGCTCGTCGTGTCGCAGCCGACGTGCGTGCCGGTCAGCCCGAGCCTGTCGCGCAGCAGGTGGACGAGGAGCAGCCGCGGCTCGACGTCGACCTCGTGCGTCCTCCCGTTCACGGACAGCCGTACCGGGACCTCGCTCACGTTCCCCTCCTCGCTGGCGGGACGACCTCTCTCCGGGTCGCACACTGCCACGCCGCTCCGGCGCGCGCAACCCTCGGCGCGCGCGCCGGGCGCCGGTCAGCCGCTGCGGGCCAGGCCGGCGGTCGCGCGCACGTCGGCGGCGAGCGCGTCGATCGCGTCGCGGCCGCGGCGCAGGAGCGTCGCGAAGCCGACGAACGCGTGCATGGCGTCGGGGAAGCGGTGCAGCGCCACCGGCACCCCGGCGTCCTCGAGGCGGCGCGCGTAGTCGAGCCCCTCGTCGCGCAGCGGGTCGTGGTCGGCGATGACGACGCTCGCCGGCGGCAGGTTCGCGAGGTCGGGCGCCAGCAGCGGCGACGCCTCCGGGTCGGACGCCTGGGCCGGGTCGGCGAGGTAGTGGGAGGCGAACCAGGTCATGTCGTCGGCCGACAGGAAGCTGTCGGGGTCGTCCCCGCACTCGGCGTAGGACGGGTGCCGGGTCGCCAGGTCGGTGACCGGGTAGACGAGCAGCTGGCGGGCGATCGGCGGGCCGCCGGCGTCGCGGGCGCGCAGGGCCATGACCGCGGTGAGGCAGCCGCCGGCGCTGTCGCCGCCGACGACGAGCGGCATCGCCGGGTGGTGGGCGGCGATCCAGCAGACGGCGTCCCAGCAGTCGTCGACCGGCCCGGGGAACGGGTGCTCGGGCGCGAGGCGATAGTCGACGCTGACGACGATCGCCCGGGCCGCGTTCGCGAGCAGGCGGCACAGCCCGTCGTGCGTGTCGAGGTCGCCGACGACCCAGCCGCCGCCGTGGAGCCAGACGATGAGCACGTCCGCGCCGTCGGGGGCGTAGCGGCGGGCGCCGATCTCCCCGTCGCGCACCGGGATCCGCAGGTCCTCGACCGCGTCGACCGGCGGGCCGGGCGGCAGGTTCGCGTTGTCGGCGCTGATCCTCGCGCGCGCCTCCTGCGGCGACAGCGCCGACAGCGGCGGGCGGCCGAGCGCGGCCACCGCGTCCAGGAACTGGCGGATCTCGGGGTGCACGGTCACGTCGGGGGCTCCTCTCCTCGGCTGGCGCGTCGGCGCAAGCCTCGCACACCGGCGCGTCGGACCAGCGCCCGTCAGATCAGCGCCCGGATCGCACCGACCGGGTCGGCGGCGGTGCCGCGGTCGGCGTCGGGCAGCAGCGCGGCGAGCGCGTCGGCCGCGGCGCGCACGTGCGGCGGCGCGGTCGGCGTGTCGAGGACGACGACGGGGGCCTCGACCTCGCGCAGCCCGCGGCGGGTCAGCGGCAGCGTCGACTGGCCGCCGAAGTCGGCGAAGAACGCGCGCGGAGCCGCCGGCGGCGCGTCGGGGCGGCCGCGGGCGGCGTGCCAGGCGGCGACGGCGGCGCTCCCCCCGTCGCCGCGCAGCGTCCGCTCGAGCAGGTCGCGCTCGGCGGCGAGCGCCTCGTTGGCCTCGGGGACGAGCGGGAAGGCGGCCGGGTCGAGGAGGACGCCGGCCCGGACGACGTCGGCGTGGCGCTGGAGCAGGTCGATGACGACGAGCGCGCCGAGGTCGCGGCCGCAGGCGACCGCCGGGCCGGCGCCGAGGGCGCGCAGGAGGGCGGCGGCGTCCTCGGCCTGCTCGTTGACCGTCGTGGCCCGGTAGGGCTCGGGCGCGCCGCTGTCGCCGTACCCGCGGCGGTCGTAGGCGATCGCGCGGGCGCCGCCGGCCAGGGCGGCGGCGACGTCCGCCCAGGCGCGCCGGTCCTCGCCCATCCCGTGGACGAGCAGGACCGCCGGCCCGGCTCCGCGTTCCTCGTAGGCGAGCTCGACGCCCGCGCCTTCGACGATCGGCATGACCTCACCTTAAGCCGAGCGCCTAGGCTGCGGGCATGGGTGGATTCGAGAACCTCTTCGGGGACCCGGACGAGCTGCAGCGGCGCCTGGCGGAGTTCGCCGAGTCGATGCAGCGTCAGCAGGGTCTGGCCTGGGCCGACAACGCGATCGGCCTCGCGGTGCAGATGACCGTCGCCGCGATCAACCGCATCAACGTGCAGGGCAACGCCGACGAGCAGGCGCAGCAGATCCGGTCGGTGATGGCGACCGTCTTCCCGGAGGCGGTCACGCTCGTGCGCGAGGCGCGCGCCGGCCTGGTGTAGGCCGGACCGGCGGCTCCTCGCCCCGCTCCGCCCGCTCCTCGGCGGCGCGGTGCGCCCGCCCGGCCTCGATGACGGCCTTGAACGAGCGGAAGCGGAAGATGAGGAGGATGGCGGCGAACCCGAGCGCGAGGCTGAAGGCCGCGATCGCGATCTGCTGGCCGACCGAGTAGGCGGCGACCGTCGCGCCGGTCGCCGTGCCCGCGAAGACCTTGATGAGCAGCGCCTGCTGGACGCCGGCGCCGCCCGGGGTGAACGGCATGAGCGACGCGATCGCGTTCACGCCCAGGACGAGCGCGACGTTGCGCACCGAGCCGCCGACCCCGAACGCGTCGAGCAGGAACCAGAAGGCGGCGAAGCGGAACAGCCAGCCGCAGAACTGGACCAGCCACACCTCGCGCACGTAGCGGCGGCGGTCGAAGAGGATCGTCACGCCCTGCTTGACCCGGGCCCAGAACGCCTTCACCCGGCGCGACAGGACGGCGAACAGGACGAGGGCCAGGATCGCCAGCGCGGTGATGAGGAAGAGCGTGAACTTCGGGTGGGCGGCCAGGAAGCTGAGGTCGAACGCCTTCAGGTCGGAGAAGTCCGGCGGCTTGGGGAACACGCCCTGGGTGAAGGCGAAGGCGAGGACCGGGATCGCGATCGTCGCGTCGAAGACCGCCTCGACGAGGAACGACGAGGCGACCGCCGGGTAGGTCGAGTTCGGGACCGACGTCTTGACGAGGAAGAGCTTCATGACGTCGCCGCCGCGGGCGGGGACGACGTTGTTGAAGCCGTAGGCGGCGACGTAGGCGCCCCAGATCCGCCGCCACTGGAAGCGCTCGCCGGGGTAGGCGGCGCGCAGGACGTTGAAGTACGCGCGCGAGCGCAGCGTCAGGTACGTGCCGAAGCAGGCCAGGCCCGCCAGCAACGCCGTCCAGCGCACGTCCGCGAGGCTCTGAAAGAACGACTCGACGCCGTTCCAGAAGGACGAGAGGTCGGCGATGGGCACCGCCGCCAGGGTACGGCGCAGGGCGGCCGGGCGGGGCCGGGCCGCGGGCGCCGCGGCGCGCTCAGGCGGCCAGGCGCAGGCCGACCGCGGCGTGGACGGCGCGGTGGTGCAGCGCCGGCGCGACGAGGTGCGCGGCGGGCAGCTCGACGCCCTCGATCGACGGGACGCCGATGACGTAGAGGCCGGCGGCGCGGGCGGCGAGCGTCCCGGTGTGCGAGTCCTCGAGCGCGACGGCCCCGGCCGGCTCGGCGCCGAGGCGCTCGCAGGCGGCCAGGTAGACGTCGGGGGCGGGCTTGCCGGCGCCGACCTCGTGGGCGCTGACGACGACGTCGAAGGCGCCGGCGAGGCCGGAGACGCGGAGGCTGAGCGCGACGAGGTCGGGCGGCGAGTTCGAGGCCAGGCCGATCGCGGTGCCGGCGTCGCGCAGGGCGGCGACGAGCTCGGGCGCGCCCGGCATCGGCGGCGCCGAGCGGGCGATCTCGCGGGTGACGAGCGCGTAGAGCTCGTCGACGAGCGCCCGCGACCCGCCGGGCGGCAGGCCGAGGTGGCGCTCGACGATCGTGCCGGCGACCTCGGCCGAGGAGCCGAGCAGCTCGCGCTTGTGGTCCATCGTGAACTCGACCCCGCGCCGGGCGTAGAGCTCGCGCTCGGCCCGGGTCCAGGCGGTCTCGGTGTCCACGAGCAGACCGTCGCAGTCGAAGATCACCGCGGTTGGCGCCACACGACCACTGTAGGAGGCGTACGATCGCCCTCACGCGGGGAGCGGGCGCCGCGATGGCGGCGGCGGCAGCGGCGGCGATGGCCGCGCCCGCCGTGGCGGCGACGACCGTCCTGGACCACACGAGCGAACGCTCCCCGCCGCCTCGGCGCGCGACGCGGCGAGCGCCGGCTCGCGGTCGCCGGCCGCCTCGCGCAGGGCGTCGAGCAGCGCCCGCACGGCGGGCGCGGCCTCGGCACCGCGGCGGCAGGCGGCGAACAGGTGGCGGCAGGGCGGGTCGCCGGCGAGCGGCCGCACGACGACGCCGTCGGGCGGCTGCGCCTGGGCCAGCCGCGGGACGAGCGCGACGCCGAGCCCGGCCTCGACCCTCGCCGCCGCGGTCGCCGTCGTCTGGGGCGTGGACTTCGTCGTCATCCACGTCGGGCTGGGCTCGTTCCCGCCGCTGCTGTTCGTGGCGATGGACGAGGGGCTGCCGGCCGGGCTCGCGTCGCTGCTGCTGCAGCTGCAGGCCGTGTTCACGATCGTCCTCGCCGTCGCGCTCTGCATCGGCGCCGCGGCGTCCTGGGGCGCCGGAGACGTCTGCACCCGGGCGGCGCGGGCGCCCGACGCGGTCGCGCTGCTCGTCTGGTCCAGCCTCGTCCCGCCGCTGCCGCTGCTGGGGCTGTCGCTCGGGTTCGAGGGCCCTGCGGCGATCGGCGGCGCGTTCGCCGGGCTCGACGCGGGCGGCGTCCTCGCGCTCCTCTACGTCGTCGTCCTGTCGACCGCGTTCGGGTTCGGGACGTGGACGTGGCTGCTACGCCGCCACGAGGCGTCGCGGGTGGCGCCGTTCACGCTGCTCGTGCCGGTCGTCGGGATCGCGGCGGCCTGGGTCGCGCTCGACGAGGTCCCGAACGCGGCCGAGCTGGCGGGCGCGGTCGTCGTGCTCGCGGGGCTGGCGCTGACGACGAGCGCGGTGCGGCTGCGGCGCGCGGCCCCGGTGCGGGCGGGGGTGCGATGATCGCGCGGCGAGATGGCCGCCGAGGTGCTCAGCGACCGCCGGCTCAACCGGGCGCTGCTCGCCCGCCAGGGGCTGCTCGAGCGCCGCGCGGGCGACCCGCCCGCCGAGATCGAGCGCGTCGCCGGGCTGCAGGCCCAGGAGCCGGTCGACCCGTACATCGGGCTGTGGGCGCGCCTGGACGGGTTCGACCCCGAGCGGCTGAGCGCGCTGCTGGCCGAGCGCGCCGTCGTGCGCGCCCAGCTCATCCGCCCCACGATCCACCTCGTCACCGCCGCCGACTGCCTGGCCTGGCAGCCGCTCGCGGCGCGGGTGACCGCGGCGGCGTTCCGCAACCCGTTCGGCCGCCGCTTCGAGGCGGCCGGCGTCGACCCGGCCGAGGTCGCCGCCGCCGGGCGCGCGCTGCTGCGCGAGGCGCCGCGCACCCCGGCCCCGCTCGCGAAGGCCCTGGCCGAGCGCTGGCCGCAGGTCGACGCCGATGCGCTCGGCAACGCGGTGACGTTCCTCAACCCGGTGGTCCAGATCCCGCCGCGCGGCCTGTGGCGGCGCCGCGGCCAGGCGACGTGGGCGCTGACCGAGGACTGGCTCGGCCGCCCGCCCGACCCCGAGGGCGACGTCGAGGCGGCCGTCCTGCGCTACCTGGCCGCCTTCGGCCCCGCGACCCCGGCCGACATGCGCACGTGGTCGCGCCTGCCTGGGCTGCGCGCGGCGTTCGAGCGCCTGCGCCCGCGGCTGCGGACGTTCCGCGACGAGCGCGGGCGCGAGCTGTTCGACGTGCCCGACGGCCCGCTCCCCGACCCCGACACGCCGGCGCCGCCGCGCCTGCTGGGGCAGTTCGACAACGTCCTGCTCGCCCACGACGACCGCCGCCGCGTCCTGCACCCGGCCGGCCCGACGCCCGACGCGGGCGCGTTCCGGGGCACCGTGCTCGTCGACGGGCGCCTGCGCGGCTTCTGGCGCCTCGACGGCGGCGGCGACGCCGCCGCGATCCACGTCGAGCGCTACGCGCCGCAGCCCGACGACCCGCCCGCCACGGCGGACGCGCTCGGCGCCGAGGCCGAGCGCCTCCTCGACCTGCTCGCGCCCGAGGCGACGCGCCGCGAGGTCGTCATCGCGTGACGCCCCGTCCGCGGGGGGGGGGGTGGTGGGGGGGGGGGGGGGGGGGGGGGCGCGGCGCGGCCCCCCACCACCCCAAAACCCGACGTGCACGGGGACGGCGCACCCGACGCGCCGCGACCTGCCGCCCGCGACGCTAGGCCGCCGGCTCGCCGAGCGCCGCGAGGACGAGGTCGTCGTGCTCGCTGGGCTTGACCTTGCGCAGGACGTCGGTGACGACGCCGTCGGCGTCGA
>JADGIB010000077.1 GCA_019683665.1 Solirubrobacteraceae bacterium | reverse complement strand
GCGCGGTCACGATCGGGGCCGACCTCGCCGAGCCCGGCCGGGGCGGGCGGACGGTCGGCGCGGTCGTCAGCGGCCTGCTCGGCGGGGTGCTGCTGGCCCGCACGGCGGCGGGCGGGGTCGCCGAGGTCGCCGGCTGGCGCGGCGTGTACGTGCTCGCCGGGACGCTCGTGCTCGCAACCGGCGCGCTGCTGTGGCGCCGCCTGCCGCCGCTGCCGCCGACGCACCGCGAGGGCTACGCCGCGCAGGTGCGCGCGATCGCCGGGCTGCTGCGCACCTCGACCCCGGTGCGGGTCGCGTGCGCGTACGGGGCGACGACGTTCGCGGCCTTCAGCGTCCTGTGGACGACGCTCGCGCCGATGCTCGCCGGCCCGCCGTACCGGCTCTCGGAGGGCGTCATCGGCCTGTTCGGCCTCGTCGCCGCCGCCGGGGTGCTCGGGGCGCGCGGCGCCGGGCGCCTCTACGACGCCGGCCACGGGCGCGCGGTGACGGCCGGGGCGCTGACGCTCGGCCTCGCCGGCTTCGGCCTGATCGCGGCCGGGCGCGTGTCGCCGGCCGCGCTGATCGTCGGGATCGTCGCGATCGACCTGGCGGGCCAGCTGGTCCAGGTCGTCAACCAGAGCACGCTGTTCGCGCTCGGCCTGCCGAGCGGGCGGCTGACGTCGGTGTACATGGCCGGCCGCTTCGTCGGCGGGGCGATCGGCTCCGGGGTCGGCGCCGCCCTCTACGGCGCGCTCGGCTGGACCGCCTCGTCGCTGGCGGGCGTCGGGTTCTACGCGGTCGCCCTCGGCCTCGCGCTGGCGACGCGGCGGTCCGCTAGGGCACGACCTCGTCGAGCCAGTCGAAGAAGACCTCGTTGCGGTACTGCGGCGCCATCGGCCCGCAGTGGTACTGGGCCCCTTCGGCGCGGGTGAACTCGACGAACCGCCTGCGCCGCACGGTCAGCCGCTCGTAGACCTGGCGGCCCTCCCCGCCGACGGCGTCGTCGAGCTCGTACTGGCTGACGAGCGTGGGCCGGCGGATCTTCGGGATCTCGTCGCGGACGTCGTAGGCCAGCAGCGCGCGCATCTGGTCGTAGAACGTCGGCTGGCCGAACGGCAGCACGAACTTGTCGAACGTGAGCCGGGTCTGCTCGGGGAGGTCCGGGTAGATCGCCGCCCACTGGGCGTTGGCCTCGTCGCGGCGGCCGTCGCGGATGAGGTCCCACAGCTCGGCCGGCAGCGGGATCGTGGCCGCGAGGTCGGTGACGCCGGGGTCGAGGATGACGGCGGCGAGGCGCGGCTCGCGCGCGGCGGCGCGGGCGACGAGCTCGCCGCCCTGGCTCCAGCCGATGATCGCGATCCGCTTGGCGTCGACGTCGGGCCGGCGGGCGAGCCAGGCGACGATCGGCGTGACGACGTGCTCCCAGTCGGGGCGGAACGGGATCCCGCGCTCGAACCACATCGCGCCCTGCCCCGGCCCTCGAAGATGAGCGCGTTCCAACCGCGCTCGATCGCGGCGCGCCCGCCCCAGGCGTAGAGGTCGACGTTCTGGGCGTCGTTGCCGTTGTTGAGGATGATCGTCCGCCGCGGGCGGACCGGGCCGGCGGGGCGCAGGAACCAGCCGGGCAGGTGGGAGCGCCCGTAGGGGATGCGGACGGGCGTGAAGCCAAAGCGGCGGGCAGCGGCCGTCCACAGGCGGTTCATCGCCCGGTACAGCTCGCGCTGGTCGGCGGTGCTGCGGCGGTCGGTGGCGAGCGCGAGGAAGAGCGGCAGCGTCAGGTACTTCGCGGCGCGCAGGTAGGCGCCGCGGGCGGTCACCTCGTCGCCGCGCTCGCGGGCCGCGTCCCCGATCGCCTGGACGCGCACGCCGAGCTTCCAGAACGCGTCGGCCGTCGCGGCCGGCCGCCGCCGCCCGCGCGGGCCGCGTCGATCGCGGTGGTGACCTCGCCGAACTCGGCGGCGCCGTAGCCGGCGGCGCCGAGCGCGAAGAGCGCCTGGAAGTTCGCGTCGCCGTTGGCCAGGACCGTCGCGGCGAAGCCGCCGGGCGCGGCGCCCGGCGGAGCGTCGTCGGACGCCTGCCGGGCCGCGGCGGTGCCGCCGCCGAGCCACGGGATCGCTCCGGCGGCCAGGCCGCTTCGGAGCAGGTCGCGTCGCCTCAGGTCGGATCCTCCCTGTCGTCCGGGTTGAGCGGGAGCATCCTGCCAGGCGGGCCCGGCCGGGCGCCGAGATGCGGGCGGAGGGACTCGAACCCCCACGGCTTGCGCCACTGGGACCTAAACCCAGCGTGTCTACCGGTTCCACCACGCCCGCGCGGTCGTATGATCCGGCACATGGCCGGAGAGGACCGGGGCGACATCGTCATCGATCACCCCAACCGCCGCAAGGCCTCGTCGAAGGCGACCAAGGCCGCGGTGATCGTCCTGCTCCTCGTCAGTGTGGCGCTCATGGCGGTCGTCGCGATCGGCGGGTGGGACGCGCTCGCCGGCGCCAAGGGCGTGCTCGTCGCCTACATGGGCGTGTACCTCGTCCTCGCCTTCTACTGCGCGCGGTGGTCGCGCGGGACGCTGCCGGTGTCGGCCGCGCTCGGGATCATCCTGCTGATCTTCGCCGCGATCGCCGGGCCCGAGTGGCTCGCGCGCGACAGGACCGGCTTCACCGACCCGGCCGTCGACTCCGGCCTGCTCGGCCTCATCACGCTCCTGCTCATCCCGGTCCAGCTCCTGCTCATCGCGTTCGCGATGCGCGGCTTCCAGCAGGAGTGGAACGTCGAGGTCGAGCGGCCGCGCGATCCGGGCGCCGCGCCGGCGTAGACACGGCCCACCGCGTCCCGCCCGGGACCTATCATTCGCCGCACACGCGGCGGTGGTGGAACTGGTGATACACGGCAGGCTCAAACCCTGCTGCCTGAAAGGGCATGTGGGTTCGAATCCCACCCGCCGCACTGACGGATGCGACCCGACGCCGAGCATCGCGCCGTTCTGGCCCTCGCCGCGGAGGGCCTGAGCGACAGCGAGATCAGCCGGCGCACCGGCGTCCCGCGCGGCACCGTCCGCGGCTGGCGCACCGGCCGCCAGCGCCGCGGGCCGCGCACGGCCGACTACGACTGGGCTCGCCTGCCCCGCGAGCCGTACGCGTACCTGCTCGGGCTGTACCTCGGCGACGGGTACCTGGCCCGGTTCCCGCGCAGCGTCCACCGCCTCGTGATCTCGATCGACGCCCGGCACCGGGAGATCCAGCGCCGCTGCGCCGACGCGATCGCCGCGGTCATGCCGGGCCACGCCGTCGCGCTGACCGCCCGCCCCGGCTGCGTGGCGGTCGGCGCCTACTCCAAGCACTGGCCGGCGCTGTTCCCTCAGCACGGCCCGGGTCCCAAGCACGAGCGCCCGATCCGGCTCGCCCCGTGGCAGCAGGAGATCGTCGACGAGCACCCGCGCGCCTTCCTGCGTGGCCTCGTCGAGTCGGACGGCTCGCGCTTCGTCAACCGCGTTACGGTCGGCGGACGCACGTACGCGTACCCGCGCTACACGTTCGGCAACGAGTCCGCCGACATCCGGCGGCTGTTCACCGACGCGTGCGACCGGCTCGGCATCGCCTGGCGCCGGATGAACGCGACGGACGTGTCGGTGGCCCGGCGCGACGCCGTCGCCGCGCTCGACGCGTTCATCGGGCCGAAGCGCTGACCGGCCCGTCAGCCCGCGACGCGGGCCAGGACCGCGTCCAGCAGCGGCTGCGGCCCGGCGGCCAGGCCGGGCGGGAGCACGTCGTCGCCCGCCAGTGCGGTGACCTCGAGGCCGGCCTCGCGGCAGACGAGGCCCGCGGCGGCGTGGTCCCAGCGCTGGACGCCCCACTCGTAGTAGACGTCGTGGCGGCCGAGCGCGGTCCAGCAGAGGTCGAGCGCGGCGCTCCCGGCGCGGCGGATGTCGCGGACCTGCGGCAGCAGCGCGGCGACGCGGGCGCCCTGCGCCTCGCGGACGCGGCTGTCGTAGCCGAACCCGGTGGCGACCAGCGCCTGGGCCAGCGGCGGCGGGTCGGCGGCGCGGCCGGCCGGCAGCGGGCGGCCGTTCAGCGTCGCGCCCGCGCCGCGGGCCGCGGCGAAGCACTCGTCGCGCAGCGGGTCGAACACGACCCCGGCGACCGCGCCCTCGTCGTCCTCGACGGCGACGCTCACGCACCACTGCGGGATGCCGTACAGGAAGTCGATCGTGCCGTCGAGCGGGTCGACGACCCAGCGCAGCCCGGTCGTCCCGGGCACGTCGCCGGTGCCCTCCTCCCCCAGCACGCCGTCGTCGGGCCGCCGGGCGGCGAGGACCTCCCGGATCGCCCGCTCGCTGGCCAGGTCGGCCTCGCTGACGAGGTCGGTCGGCGACGACTTCGCCGCCAGCGCCCGCTCGCGCCCGAAGCGCGGCACGAGCACCGCGGCGCCGGCCCGCGCCGCCTCCTCGGCCACCTCGACGAGCATCAGGCCGCGAGCTCCGGTCGGCGGCCCGCCCAGTCGAGCTCGGCCTCGAGCTGCGCGGCGAGCGACAGCAGCGTCGCCTCGTCGTCGGCGCGCCCGACGAGCTGCGCGGCGAGCGGCACCCCGTCGGGCGTGAACCCGGCCGGCACCGACGCCGCCGGCTGGCCGGTGAGGTTCCACCAGCCGAGGTGCGGGACGAAGCGGCCGGAGCCGTTGAACGTCCACAGCGCCCCGCGCCCCTCGAAGCGCCCGACCGGCAGCGGCAGCTGCGTGATCGCCGGCGTCAGGAGCACGTCGACGTCGTCCCACAGGCGGGCGATCCGGGCCGCCGCCTCCGCCTCCTCGGCCCGCGACCGGGCGAGCACCGACCGCGGCACCGCGCGGCCGATCCGCACCATCCCGCGCGTGCGCCGCTCGAGCGCGTCGGGCCGCTCGAGCGCGGCGGCCGCGTCGGCGGCGCCGCACACGTACCGGCTCAGCGCCCGCGCGAGCACGGCCGCGTCGTAGTCGGGGTCGCGCTCGATCACGCTGTGGCCGAGCCCGCGCAGCGTGTCGGCGAGCGCGAGCACCGCGTCGCGCACGCGCGCGTCGAGCGGCGCCGCCAGCGGCGGCGGCACCTTGAGCGAGAGCGCGATCCGCAGCGGCCCGGGCGCGCGCGCGGCCGCGTCGGCGAACGCGCCCCACGACGGGCGGTCGGCGACGACGTCGAGGAACAGGGCGGTGTCGCGCACCGTCCGCGTCACCGTCCCGTAGTGGACGAGCCCGTGCCAGTCGTTGACGCCGGGGTCGAGCGGCACCCGCCCCTTCTGCGCCTTCAGCCCGAACAGGCCGCAGCAGGCGGCCGGGATGCGGATCGAGCCCAGCCCGTCGGACGCGGTCGCGGCCGCGACGAAGCCGGCGGCGACCGCGCTCGCGCTGCCGCCGCTCGAGCCGCCCGGCGTGCGGTCCGGGTCCCACGGGTTGCGGGTCGCGCCCCAGGTCGCCGTCTCGGTGAACGGCCACAGCGTCAGCTCCGGCACGTTCGTCTTGCCGACGACGATGGCGCCCGCGTCGCGCAGCCGGCGCACGATCGCGCTGTCGGCCGCGGCCGGGGCGCGCACGCCGCGGGTGCCGAGGCAGGTCGGCTCCCCGGCCACGTCCATGTCGTCCTTGACCGCGACCGGCACCCCCAGCAGCGGGCGCGCGTCCCCCGCGGCGCGGCGCGCGTCGGCCTGGTCGGCCTCGACGCGAGCGCGCTCGCCGAAGACGACCCGGAACGCGTTCAGGCGCGGGTCGAGCCGCTCGATGCGCGCGAGCGCGAGGTCGACGAGCTCCCGCGACGACACCTCCCCGGCGGCGACGAGCTCGGCCTGGCGGGCGAGTCCGGCGAAGGCGAGATCGACGGCGTCCATGGGCGCGGGAGCCTACCGTTCCCGCCATCGACACCGACCCGCTGGAGATCGTCTCGGAGCTGGCCGCGACCGGCCCGCGCGGCGCGTGCGGCGACGGGGAGCGCCGGGCGGCCGTCGCGCTGCGCGACCGCCTGCGCCGCCGCGGGCGCCCGGCGCGGATCGAGACCGCCTGGGTGCGCCCCGGGTGGCCGTGGCTGTACGCGGCGCTCTGCGCGGCCGGGGCGGGCGCGAGCCTGCTCGCGCTCTCCCAGCCGCGGGCGGCGCTCGCCGTCCTCGTCGTCGTCCTCGTCGCGCTCGCCGGGGACGCCGGCGGCTGGGCGCCGTTCGCGCGGCTCGTCCTGCCGCGGCGGGCGACCCAGTGCGTCGTCAGCGAGCCGCCGCCGCGCGCCGGCCGCCCGCGCGTGCGGCTCATCGTCACCGCCGCCTACGACGCCGGCGGCGGCGGGCTCGCCCGCCGGCTCGACCGGGCCGCGGCCCCGCTGCGGCGGGCGCTCGGCGGCCGCCTCCCGAGCGGGCCGGCGCTCCTGTGCCTGGCGCTCGCGGCGCTCGCCGGGCTGGCCGCCGCCCGCGCCGCCGGCGCCGAGGGCCGCTGGCCCGACCTCGTCGCGATCGCGCCGACGGTCGCGCTCCTGCTCGGCGCCGGCGCCTACCTCGACACGGCGCTCGCCGGCCCGACGCCGGGCGCGAACGCCCACGCGAGCGCGGCGGCCGCCGCGCTCGCGGTCGTCGAGGAGCTCGACCGCCTCCCGCCGCGCCGCCTCGCGGTCGAGCTCGTGCGCGCCGGCGCCGGCGCGGCGGGCCGGGTCGGCGAGCGCGGCGACCTGCGCCGCCGGCGCCGCGCCGCGCGCCCGCACGAGCTCGCCGTCCTCGCGCTCGGGCCGTCCGGGGCCGGGCGGCCCGTCCACCACCGCCGCGAGGGCGTCCTGCCGCCGCGCCGCGCCCACCCGGCGCTGCTGGCCGCCGCCGCCCGGGCCTCCGAGGGCGCGACCGCGGCCCGCCACGGCGCCACCGCCGCCGCCGACGCGCTGCGGGCCGGCTGGCCGGCGATCGGCGTGTCGGCGCGCGCCGCCGCCGGCCCCCCCCGCGCCGCCCACACGGCCGCCGACACCCCCGAGCGCGTCGATCCCGCGGCCCTCGCGGCGACGGTCGCCTACGCGGTCCGGCTGGCCAGGGCCGTCGACCGTGAGCTATAACAGGCGTTCGTCGGCACCGGACGGGGGGTGATGGTCGCGGGCATCGAGCAGGACCAGGCAGCGGGCCACCGGCGCGATCACCTGCTCACCGCGCTGGACCTCGTGGAGGAGGGCGTGCTGTCGCTCGACGCCGAGCTCCGCGTCGTCGGCGCCAACGCCGCGGCGCGGCGGATCCTCGGCCTGACGTCCGCCCAGCTGCGCCGCCCGCGCTGGTGGGAGTTCGTGCGGCCCCGGCGGTCCGACGGCACGGCCGCCGACTTCGAGGCGGCGATGCGCGCCCCCGCCCGCGACGTCGCCGTCCGCATCCGGCGGCCCAGCGACGGCCGCTCCCGCCGGCTGCTCGTCCAGCACGCGCCGCTGCCCGGCGGCGGGACGGTCGTCACGTTCCGCGACCGCACCGAGGAGGAGCGCACGAGCGCCCGCCTCGCCTCCAGCGCGCTGCGCGACCGCCTCACCGGCCTGCCCAACCGCGCCGCCGCCGTCGCCGAGATCGAGCGGGCGATGGCCGCCCCCGACACCCCGTTCGCGCTCCTGCTCGTCGACATCGACGCCTTCCACGCCGTGAACACGAGCGTCGGCCAGGCGGCCGGGGACGCCGTCCTGCGCGAGGCGGCCGGCCGCCTGCGGGGCGTGCTGCCGCGGGAGGCGCGGGCCGCCCGCTTCGGCGCCGACGACTTCGCCGTCGTCGCCCCCGCCGCCGACGAGGCGGCCGCCCGCGCGGTCGCCGAGCGGATCGGCGACGCGTTCGCGGCCCCGTTCGTGGCCGGGCAGGGCGCGCACCTGTCGGCCTCCGTCGGGGTCGCGCTCGGCGACGCGGCCCGCGACGCCGCCGGCGTCATCGCCGCGGCCGAGGCGGCGCTCGGCCGGGCGAAGGCCCGCGGCCGCGGGCTCGTCCACGTCTTCGACGACGAGCTGCGCCGCTCGACCGCCGACCGCCTCGCGCTCACCGCCGACCTGCGCGCCGCGATCGACGCCGACGCGCTCTCGCTCGTCTACCAGCCGATCGTCGAGATCAGCAACGGGACGGCGCGGCTCGTCGCGATCGAGGCGCTCGCCCGCTGGGACCACCCGCAGCGCGGGGCGATCCCCCCGGACCGGTTCGTCGTCCTGGCCGAGAACGCCGGGCTCGTCCGCTCGCTCGGGCGGCGGGTGCTCGCCCGCGCCTGCCTGGAGGTCGCGGCGCTGCGGCGCGACCACCCGGACACCGCGGGGTCGCTGCGGCTGTCGGTGAACGTGTCGGCGCGCCAGATCGCCAGCGGCCTGCTCGAGCACGACGTCCGCGCCGCGCTCGGCGCCTCGGGCCTGCCGCCGCAGGCGCTGTCGCTGGAGCTGACCGAGACCGCGCTCATGGAGGACGGCGGCGCCCGCATCGACCCGCTGCTCGCCGTCCGCGACGTCGGCGTGCGGCTCTTCCTCGACGACTTCGGGACCGGCTACTCGTCGCTGGCGCGCCTGCGCCGCCTCCCGCTGGACGGGCTGAAGGTCGACCGCTCGTTCGTCGCCGGGCTCGGCGCAATCCGCGTCGACGGGGCGATCGTCGAGGCGATCCTCACGATGGCGCAGGCGCTCGAGCTGCCGGTCGTCGCCGAGGGCGTCGAGACGCGCGACCAGGCGCGGATCCTGCGCTCGCTCGGCTGCCCGCTCGCCCAGGGCTACCTCCACGGCCGGCCGATGCCGCTGGAGCAGCTGCGCGACCGGCTCGCCCGCGGCGCCGGGCCCGGCCCGCTGCAGGCCGTCCGCGCCGGCGGATAGAACCGCCGCATCATGTACCCCGTTCTCTACGAGGCGGACCACGTCGAGCGGCGCAGCCGGCTGACGACGTTCTTCCGCCTCATCACCATGCTGCCGGCGGCGGTCCTGACGTGGCTGTACGTCCTCGCGGCGCACGTGGTGGTCTTCATCGCCTGGTTCGTCCTGCTGGCCACCGGGCGGTATCCGCAGGGGATGTACGACTTCGTCTCGGGAGCGCTGCGCAACGCGACGCGACTGAACGCGTACGCGAGCCTGCTGACCGACGCATACCCGCCGTGGAACGGCAGCGACGACCCGGGCTACCCGATCCGGGTCCGGGTCGCGCCGCCCAAGGAGCAGTACTCCCGGGTCAAGGTGCTGTTCCGCGTGATCCTCGCGATCCCGGTGGCGATCATCGCCTACATCTACCAGCTGATCATGGAGCTGGGCGCGTTCGTCGCCTGGTTCGTGATCGTCGGGCGCCAGCCGGAGGGCATCCAGAACCTCATCAACATGGGGCTGCGCTACGTCACGCAGGCGACCGCCTACTACTGGCTGCTGACCGAGGACTGGCCGCCGATCACCGTCGACCCGGCCGCGGTCGGGATGGTCCCGTCGGGGCCGGAGAACCCGTCGCCGCCGGGGTCGTCGCCCGGCGCCGGGCAGCCGGTCACGCCGGAGCGCTGAGCGCGGCGCGGCCGAACACGTCGCGGGCGGCCCGGGCCACGAGGTCGGGCCGCTCGTCGACGACGAAGTGCCCGGCGTCGACGAGCTCGACGCCGGGGAAGCCCTCGACGAGCGCGGTCGGGATCGCCCGGTCGCGGCGGCCGAACAGCAGGTGCGCGGGGACGCGCAGCGGCGGCGGCGCCGGCCCGCCCCGCGCCACGGCGGCCAGGCGCCGCAGGTAGGCCCGGTACAGGAGCTGGGTGGCGCGCACGCGCTCGGGCGGGCGCAGCGCCGCGGCGAACGCCTCGAGGTCCTCGGGCGTGACGCCGCGCCCGCGCGTGTCCCCGGCGATCGCCCGCGCGACGAGGCCGGTGCGCCGCAGCAGCGGGCCGGCGAGCGGGGAGGCGAGCGCGACCGCGTACCAGGCGCGCCACGCCTCCAGCAGCAGCCGCGGCCGGGGCCGCACCCACGGGTGCGGGGCGTTGCAGACAAGGACGGCGGCGATGCGATCCGGGTGGCGGGCGGCGAGCAGGAAGCTCGTGTAGCCGCCCCAGTCGTGGCCGGCGAGGTGGGCGCGCTCGATCCCGAGCGCGTCGAGGAGCGCGAGCTGGTCGGCGGCGAACGTCTCGGGGTCCATGCCGGTCCCCGGCGCCTCCGTCCGGCCGAAGCCGCGCAGGTCGGGCATGAGCAGCCGGTGGTCGGCGGCCAGCAGCGGCACGACGTGGCGCCAGCAGCGGTGGGTCTGCGGCCAGCCGTGCAGGAGCAGGACCGGGGGCGCGTCCGGCGGGCCGGCCTCGGCGAGGTGGACCCGCAGGCCGCCGGCGTCGACGTCGCGGTGCGTGACGGCGGCCGGGCCGGTCACGGGCCGGTCCCCCGCAGCGGCCGGGCCGGGGCCGGCGTCGCGTCGGCGTCGGGCGGCGGGGGCGCCGGGTCGGTCGGGCGCAGGCCGGCGGCGACGGCGACGCCGCCCGCGGCGGCGAGCAGCAGCGGCCACCAGAGGATCGCGCCGCCGCCCGCCGCCAGCACGCCGAACGCGGCGAGGACGGCGGCGCCCAGCCAGGCCGGGCCGCGCTCGCGGTCGACCGCCCCGTAGGCGACGAGGCCGAAGCCGACCGCGGCGACGACGAGCGTCCAGCCCCACGGGGCGGAGGCCTCCGCCGGACCGCCGCCCACCGGGACGGCCGCGGTCCACGCCTCGTGCGCGATCCGCGTCCCGCCGTCCGCCGCGACCACGCCCCGCGCGCCCAGGACGGGCCCGGTCTGGACGAGGTACGCCAGGGCGAGCGCGGCCACCCCGGCGACGTTCGCGAGCGCGACCGCGTGCGCGCGGCGGCGGTCGCGCAGGACGACGGCGCCGAGCCCGGCGAGGACGATCGCGGCGAGCGCGATCCACTCGTAGGGCGTGACCGCCGCCGGCTCGAACGCCCACCGCCACGCCGACATCGCGGCCCACGCGAGCGCGAGCGCGCCGAGCAGCGTGCACGCCGCCGACCCGCGCCGGGCCCCCAGCCCGAGGTAGAGCGCGCCGACCGCGGCCGACACCCAGGCCAGCGTCCCCGCCGCGCCGGTCCCGCCGCCGAGCGCGTCGGCGAGGTCCAGCAGGCCGAGCGCCGTCAGCGGGAAGGCGGCCAGCAGGATGGTCGAGACGTAGGCGCGCGGCGCCGGCCCCTCGCGCGGCGCCAGCCAGCCGAGCGCGAGCAGGAGCGCCGCGACGGCGCCGACGACGGCGACGCGCACGCCGGACGCCCACGCGCCGCGCATGCGCACGTCCAGGAGGGCGACGCCGACGGCCAGCGCGACCGCGCCGGCGGCGATCAGGTCCCCGCGGAACGGGAGCGGTCGCAGCCGCTCCGCGGCCCTCTCCCAGGCGGACATGCGCGGCAGCGTACCCGTCTAGGGTTCCGCCATGGGCATCGTCACCACCGAGGATCGCGGGCCGGTCCGCCACGTCGTCCTGAACCGCCCGCTGAAGCGCAACGCGATGAACGACGAGCTGATCGGCGGCCTGCACGAGGCCCTGTCGGCGGCGGCGTGGGACGACGCGGTGCGCGTCGTCGTCGTCCGCGGCGCCGGGCCGATGTTCTCCAGCGGCATGGACCACGCCGCGCTCGGCGGGCTGGCCGCCGACCCGGGCTCGCTGCGCCGCCTGCGGCGAGTGATCCTCGACACCTGGAACCTGTGCGAGGAGATGCCCAAGCCGACGATCGCCCAGATCCACGGGGCGTGCCTGGGCGGGGCGGTCGAGCTGGTGCTCGCCTGCGACCTGCGCGTCATGGCGGCCGAGGCGATGATCGGCCTCGTCGAGACGCGCGTCGGCCTCGTGCCCGACGTCGGCGGCTCCTCGCGCCTGCCGGCGGTCGTCGGCCTCGGCCGCGCCAAGGAGCTGATCATGGCCTCGAAGGTGATCGACGGGACCGAGGCCGAGCGGATCGGGCTCGTCAACCGGGTCGCCCCGGCCGCCGAGCTCGACGCCGCGACCGAGCAGCTCGTCGGCGAGCTGCTCCAGTGCTCGCCGGTCGCCGTCGGCCTGGCCAAGCGGATCCTCGACGCGGCGGCCAGGCCGGCGCTCGCGCAGACGCTCGAGCAGGAGGTGACCGCGCAGGCGGTCTGCGCCCGCAGCGACGACTTCGGCGAGGCGCTGCGCGCCTTCGTCGAGCAGCGCGCGCCGACGTTCACCGGGCGCTGATGGACGGCCTCCGGGTCGCGCACACCGCCGACCTCGACGCGGCCGCGCTCGCGGCCGTGCGCGGCCTGCTCGAGGCGGTGTTCGCCGACGACGGGTTCGCCGACGAGGACTGGGACCACGCGCTCGGCGGCATGCACGCGATCGTGTGGGAGGACGGCGCCCCGGTCGCCCACGCCTCGGTCGTCCAGCGGCGGCTGCTGCACGGCGGCCGGGCACTGCGGGCCGGCTACGTCGAGGCGGTCGCGGTGCGGGCCGACCGCCGCCGCCGCGGCCTCGGCGGCGCGGTCATGGCCGCCGTCGAGCGGATCGTCCGCGGGGCCTGCGAGCTCGGCGCCCTCGGGGCCAGCGCCGAGGGCGCCCGGCTCTACGCGGCCCGCGGCTGGCACCGCTGGGAGGGGCCGACGTCGGCGCTGACGCCCGACGGGATCGTCCGCA
>JADGIB010000076.1 GCA_019683665.1 Solirubrobacteraceae bacterium | reverse complement strand
CGTCGAGGTCGTCCGCCACGTCCGCAAGCGCCGCGCGCCCGCGGCGCCGGTCGACCCGGACTCCGAGCGCCCGCGCGAGCTGGCGTAGGGCGCGCGGCGTGAAGGCGGAGGCGCGCGAGCGGGCCAGACCGGGTGGAATCGTTTCTGGTAGCGTATCCGAGCAATGCCCCGGGTCCGATCCGTCACCACGTTCGCCGTCCGCTATCCGGAGCCGAACGACAACGACAACCTCCGCCACCTCCTGTTCGCGCGGGTCGAGGCCGACGACGGCACCGTCGGCTGGGGCGAGGCGATCACGATGTTCCCCGACGTCACCCGCGCGACGGCGCAGCTCGTCGAGGGGATGGCCGAGCTCGTCGTCGGGACCGACCCGCTCGAGAACGTCGCCACCTGGCGCCGGATCAAGAAGGCGACCTGGTGGCCCGGGCACCGCGGGGGCGTGGCCGCGTTCGCCCTCTCGGCCATCGACATCGCGCTCTGGGACCTCAAGGGCAAGCTGCTCGGCCAGCCGCTGATCGCGCTGCTCGGCGGCGCCTGCCGCGAGCGGCTGCCCGCCGTCGCCTCCACCCACGTCTTCCACCCGTCGCTCGAGCACGAGGCCGAGCGCCACGGCCGCTACGTCCGCGAGCAGGGCTACCGCGGCGTGAAGATCGGCATGGGCAAGAAGGGCGAGACGCACCTCGGCTACGAGCTCGCGCGCGACGTCGAGTTCGTGCGGCTCCTGCGCGAGGCGGTCGGGCCGGACGCCTGGATCATGATGGACCGCGGCCAGGCGCTCACCTGGGACGTGTCGGAGGCCATCCGCCGCACCCAGGCCTTCGAGGAGCACGGGCTGCACTGGATCGAGGAGCCGCTGGAACCCGAGGACGTCGCCGGCCACCGGCGCCTGCGCCAGCACGTGACCACGCTCATCGCCGGCGGCGAGCGCGAGTGGGACGCGGACGGGTTCGCGCGGCTCATCGCGACCGGCACGATCGACGTCATCGGCTGCGACGTCGGGCGGGCCGAGGGGATCACCGGCGCGCTCAAGGTCATCGAGCTCGTCGAGCGCGCCGACATCTGGTTCAACTCGCACGCGTGGTCGAGCGCGGTCAACACCGCCGCCTCGATCGCGCTGTCGGCCTTCACGCCCCGGTGCCTGCTGCAGGAGCTCAAGCCCGACGAGAACCCGATGCAGCACGAGCTCGTCGAGGAGCCGATCGCCCAGCGCGACGGCTGGATCGAGGTGCCGCGCCGTCCCGGCCTCGGCGTCGAGGTCCGCGAGTCGGTGCTCGAGCGCTACCGGCTGACGTGACCGGCGAGCCACTCACGGAGCGGCTCGTCGCCGTGGCCCTCGACGCGTGCGACCCGCAGACGGCGCGCGCCGCGGGCGGACGCGCCCTCTTCGACCACCTCGCCTGCCGCACGGCGGGGCGGCGCGTCGCCCCCGCCGGGGTCGGCGACGCGGCGGCCGCGGCGCTGCTCGACCGCGACGACCTGCACTGGCCGTCGCTCACCCACCCGGGCGCGATCGTGTGGACGGTCGTGCTCGCCACCGGCGCCGAGGGCGACGAGCGCTGGCGCGCCGCGGCCGCCGGCTACGAGGTGACCGCCCGGCTGGGCCGGGCGCTCGGCCCCGACCACCGCCGCCACTGGCACGCGACCGCGACCGCCGGCACGGTCGGCGGCGCCGTCGCCGCCGCGCTCGGCCTCGGCGCCGACCCGGTCGCCGCGGCCGGGCACGCGATCTCGGTCGCGGGCGGCTCGATCGTCGCGCTCCTCGAGCGCAGCGGCACCCGCGCGCTCCACCGCGACCACGCGGCGCAGACCGCGATCCGCTGCGCCCGGGCGACCGCGCTGCCGGCCACCCGCCTCGGGCTCGAGCACCCGCGCGGGCTGTTCGCCGCGACGGGCGGCGACCCCGACCTCCTGCTGGCCCCGGCGCCGCCCGCGATCGCGGAGACGACGTTCCGCCGCCACGGCACGAACGGCTTCTGCCAGGCGCTCGTCGAGGCCGCGGCCGAAGTGGCTGGGCCGCCCCCGGGCGGGCCCGTCGACGTCGAGGTCCCCGAGGCCGTCCTCGCGCTCGCCTCCGACCCCCGGCCGCGCGACGACGAGGCGGCCTGGTGGAGCGCCGAGCACGCGGTCGCGGCGACGCTGCTCGGCCGCGATCCCGGCGAGCCGGGGCTACACGCCGACCCGGACGTCGCCGCCCTCACCGGGCGGGTGCGGCTGCGGGCCGGGCCGGTCGCGCGCGTGACCGTCGACGGGCGCACCGCCGAGCGCGCCGAGGCGGCGCCGCTGGCCGACGACGACCTCGTGGCGAAGTGGCGGAGGCTGAACCCCGACGACCCTCCGCCGGTCCACCTGCTCGAGACGGAGGGGGAACGCGCATGAGCAGAGCTGGAAGGCGCGGCGTCGTGACCGGCGCCGCGCGAGGGATCGGGCGGGCGGTCGCCGAGCGGCTGCTGGCCGAGGGCGTCGAGGTGCTCGCGGTCGACCGCGACGCGGACGGCCTGGCCGAGCTCGCCGCCGCGGGCGCGCGGACGCTCGCGGTCGACCTGGCCGGCGAGGCGGGCGTCGCCGCGGTCGCCGAGGCCGGCGACGGGGCCGACTACCTCGTCAACAGCCACGGCATCATCCGGCTGCTGCCGATCCTCGAGGCCAGCCGCCGGGACTGGCGGGACGTCTTCGCCGTCAACGCGGAGTCGATCTTCTTCCTCTGCCAGCAGCTCGGCCCGCGGCTGCGCGACGGCGGCGCGATCGTGAACCTCTCGTCGAGCTCGGCCAAGCTCGCGTCGACGGTCGAGACCGCGGTGTACGCGGCCTCGAAGACCGCGATCCTGTCGATCACGCGCTCGTTCGCCTACGCGCTGGCGCCGCGCGGGATCCGCGTCAACGCGATCTGCCCCGGCATCATCGACACGCCGATGCAGGACGCGGTCCTCGAGGAGGTGGCGCGGCTGCGCGGCATCACGCCGCAGGAGCTCTCGCAGGCGCGGGAGGCCGGCGTCCCGCTGCGCCGCGGCGCCTCGCCCGCCGAGTGCGCCGGCGCGATCTGGTTCCTGCTGTCGGACGACAGCTCGTACATGACCGGCGAGGCGATGAACGTCTCCGGCGGGCTCACCATGTGGTGAGCCCGCCGGCCGGAGGTCAGATCCGGTAGATCCGCTCGGCGTTGGCCGAGAACAGCGCGACCTGCTCGTCGCGCGAGTACTGGGAGGCGATCTCCGCGTACGCGTCGATGACCGTCTCGTAGTCGCTGTAGAGCTTGTCGACGGGCCAGTTCGTGCCGAGGAAGCAGCGCTCGATCCCGAAGGCCTCGACGCAGTGCTCGAACCACGGCCGGATCGAGTCGACGGTCCAGTCGTTGTCGCACATGGCCAGGCCGGAGATCTTGCAGACGACGCTCTCGGCCTCGGCCAGCGTGTTCATCCCGCGCTTCCAGTTCTCGAAGTACTCGGGCGTGCGCTCGAGGGGGAAGCCGGCGTGGTCGAGGACCATGACCGTCTCTGGGTGCTTGCGCGCGAGGTCGCGCGCCTTGTGCATGTTCTCCCAGTGGCAGTCGAGGTCGCAGACGAGGCCGCGCTCGCCGAGCATCGCGTAGCCCCGCGCCCAGGCCGGGTCGACGAGGTAGTCGCCCTGGCCGAAGTCGCGGATGCCGCGCAGCAGCGGCGACGCGTCGGCGTGCCGGTCGAGGACCTCGGAGAGGTCGTCGGCGTCCAGCCGCGCGTCGGCGACGATCGCGTGCGGCCACCCGGTCTGCTCGTGCTGCTCCTGCAGCCAGATCGTCTCGTCGACCGGGTCCTCGCTGCCGAGGGCGGCCTGCACGTGCACGGCCTTCGTGACGTTGCACCCGGCGATGTCGGCGGCGTACTCGTTGCCGCTGTAGAGCGGCACCTTCATCCGCTCGATGTCGCCGAGGATCGGGTGGACCCACCCGGGCTGCAGCCACGCGTAGTGCGTCTTCGGGTGGTTGAGGTCCCAGAAGTGGACGTGCGTGTCGACGAATGCGAGTTCGGCCATCGTGGGGTCGCTCTCCTCCTGGTCAGCCCGCGCCGGGCATGGCGACGGTGATGTCGGGCAGGTCGTCGGCCGAGTGGGCCTTGGAGCCGAACGCGGTCGGCTTCGTGCGGCCGACCCGCTCGTAGTACTCCTCGGGCACCGCGGTCGGGTCCTTGAACATCTGCCACTGGCATTTCTTGGGGGAGCCGTCCGGCTCGGTCTCGCCGAGGCGCGGCGGGTCGACGACCCGGACCGGGTAGCCGAACCGGTCGATCGGGATCTCCTCCATGAGATAGATGCAGTGCGTGCAGTAGTGGCAGATGCCGGTCTGGCCGTGGTTCCAGGTGTGGGGCTCGGCCGACACCGACCAGTCGTACGGCGGCTCGGTCCGGGGCGGCGTGCCCTCGATGACGTCGCCGCGGGGGATGCGCCCGCCCGACCCGCACGGGTCGAAGCGCAGGATGAACCGGTCGTCGGTCTCGATCAGCTCGAAGTCGCCGGTGCGCTCGGGGCCGCAGAGGTGGCCGCGCATCGCCTCGCACGCGACGGTCATCAGGACCTCGAGGCCCTCGTCCCACGGGTACTTGTCGATGTCGAACTTCTCGTAGCGCCAGGCGAACAGCGGCAGCAGGACGCGCTCCCACATCCGCCCCAGCGCGGACTCGCCGAGCCGGGCGACGAGCTCGCTCATCAGCCCGTAGGTGTGGTCGACGTCGCGGTCGTGGCAGCGCCGCCACGTCTCCTTCAGCTCGTCGAGCGCGGCGTGGGCGGCGTCGGCCTCCTCGCGGTAGACGTGGGCGACGAGGCGCTCGCACGCCTCGTGGACGAGGTGCCACTGGCGCAGGTGGTTCCAGGGCGTGCCGTCGGGAAGGGCGAGCTTCTCGACGATGCGGGCCTCGGCGGCCTCGATCTCCGTCTTCGGCACGCCGTTGTCGGCCATGAACCGCTTGATGTCCGGGATCCACTGGCGGTAGATGCCGTAGCAGACGCTCGCCTCCTCGACGAAGTAGTTCGCCAGCAGCGCGGCGTCGTCCCAGCGACCGTCGTCGATCGCCTCGTGGATCTTGCGGTAGGTCGAGATCCGCTGGTCCTGCCAGGAGCCCATCCGGACGCGCCGACCCAACGCGTCCGAGAAGGCGATCATGGGGTCGGTCATCGCACGCGAAACGTTACTGGCAACGTTTCCGGCCCGCAACTGGTACGGTCGCCCACCGATGCCTCGGGTCACGCTCGTCGAGCCCTACTGGGATTTCTGGGAGTCCTCGGTGCCCTACGACCTGCGGGCCGATCGTGCCGCGATCGGCGAGGCCGTGCGGCGGGCGCTGCCCGGCGTCGAGTGGGTGGCGCCCGAGGACGCCGACGCGACGCTCGTCCTGCAGACGATGGCGACGCCGCCGGCCTGGACGCTGCCGCTCCTCGGCGACCGGCCGGTCGTGGTCTGGGCCGCCCACCGCGGCGCGCTGCCCTCCGGCTTCGACCACGCCGCGATCACGACCGAGGGGGCGACCGTCGGCGCGCCGATGCTCACCTCCCTGCTCGTGCGCGAGGGGCGGCCGTTCGAGCTCGTGCTGGGGCGGATCGACGACCCGGCCACGATCGACGCCGTCGCCGAGGCCCTGCGGGTCGCGGCCGCCGCGGGGCGGCTGCGGCGCGCGCGGATCGGCCGCGTCGGCCGCCCGCTCGACGGGTACGCGTGCGTCGACGCCGACGACGCGCTGCTGCGGTCGGCGACCGGGATCGAGCTCGTCCCGATCGACCCGGCCGAGGTGCGGGAGCTCTACGTGGCCGTCGACGACGACCGGGTCCGGGAGCTCGAGGCCGAGACCCGGGCGCGCTACGACGTCGAGATCGCGGGCGACGGCCTGGAGCGGTCGCTGCGCGCCGCGTGCGCGATCGACGACCTCGTCGCCCGCCACCGGCTCGACGCCGGTGCCCTGAACGGGCACGTGCCGGAGATCCGCTTCGGCCCGGAGATCGGGATCGCGCCGTCGTTCGCGCTCGGGCGGGCCACGACGAACGGCGTGCCGTGGACCGAGGTCGGCGACGTGCTCACCGCCGTGGCGATGCTCGCGACGAAGCTGCTCGGCGGCGCGGCCCAGTACCACGAGCTGGAGGCGGTCGACTACGAGACCGGGGAGCTCGTGCTCGCCTCGTCGGGCGAGTTCGACCTCGCGCTCGCGCCCGGGGCCCGGCCGCGGCTCGTCGCCAACGACTGGTACGCCGCTGACCCCCACGTCGGGGCCTGCGCGGTCCTCACCGCGCCGGCCGGGCCGGCGACGCTCGCCGCGTTCGCCCAGGTCGGGGACGGCTTCCGGATGATCGTCGCCGAGGGCGCGTTCACCGGCCGGGCCTTCCCGGCCACCGGGACCGCCAACGGCGGCTTCCGGTTCGACCGGGGCCTCCGGGCCTGGGCCGACTGGTGCCGGGCCGGGGCCAACCACCACTCGTCCGCCACGCCGGGGGCGCTCGGCCCGGCGCTCGAAGGGGTCGCACGCCATCTCGGGGTGGCGTGCGTCCGGGTCTGACGACACGATTGGAATCGATTCCCATGCAGCTCAACGGCTTCCACGACCGGGTCGCCCTCGTCACCGGCGGCGCGCGCGGCATCGGGCGCGCGATCGCCGAGCGCCTCCGCGACCTCGGCGCGCGGGTCGCGGTCGGCGACCTGCGCGCCCCGCAGATCGACGGCGTCCTCGGGCTCGAGCTCGACGTCACGAGCGAGCCCGGCGTGGAGGCGGCCTTCGCCCGGGTCGAGTCGGAGCTCGGCCCGCCGTCGATCCTCGTCCTCAACGCCGGGATCTTCGTCATCGAGCCGTTCGAGGAGACGACGCTCGAGTCGTGGCGGCGCACGATCGACGTGAACCTCACCGGCGCGTTCCTCTGCGCCCGCCGCGCGCTGCCGGCCATGCGCGAGGCCGGCTACGGCCGGATCGTCGCGATCGGCTCCAGCGCGGGGAAGACCGGCGGCGCCAAGGCCGTCGCCGCCTACGGCGCGTCGAAGGCCGGCGTCATGGCGCTCGCGAAGGCGATCGCCAGCGAGTACGCGCCCCACGGGATCACGTCGAACGCGCTGGCCCCGTCGCTCATCGACACCGACATGATCAGCTCGATGCCCGACATGGCCGACAAGGTGCCGGTCGGACGGCTCGGCACCGTCGACGACGTGGCCGACACCGTCGCGTTCCTCTGCTCGGCGCACGCCGGCTACATCACCGGCGAGGTCGTCGACGTCAACGGCGGCTTCCTGATCGACTGATGCGCGCGCTCGTCCTCCCGGCGGTCGGCGCCCCGCTCGAGCTCGTCGACCGGCCCGTCCCGGAGCCCGGTCCCGGCGAGGCGCGGGTCCGCGTCCAGGCCTGCGGCGTCTGCGGCTCGGACCTGTTCCTGCAGAAGGGCGGGTTCGGGGCCGATAAGCTGCCGGTCGTCCCCGGCCACGAGGCCGCCGGCGTCGTCGACGCCCTCGGGCCCGGCGTGAGCGGCCTGCGCGTCGGCGACCAGGTCGCGATCTACTACATCGACAACCCGCCGGACGCGCCGCGGCCCAACCTCGGCCCCGCGGTCCGGCGCATGGGCGTCGACGTCGACGGCGCCTTCGCCGAGTACGTCGTGCGCCCGGCGCGGACCCTGATCGCGCCGCCGAAGCCGGTCGACCCGGCGACGCTCGCCGTGCTCACCGACGCGGTCGGCACCCCGTACCACGCGCTCGTCCGCATCGCCAGGGTCCGGCCCGGCGAGACCGTCGCCGTCCTCGGCGTCGGCGGGATCGGCTCCAACGCCGTCCAGATCGCCCGCGCGCTCGGGGCGCGGGTCGTCGCCGTCAGCCGCAGCGAGGAGAAGCTCGCCCTGGCCCGCGAGCTGGGGGCCGAGGCGGCGGTCCGGATGGACGAGGCGCGCGACGCGATCGGCAGCGCCGGCGCCGACGTCGTCGTGCAGTGCGCAGAGTCGCCCGCGCTCGACGAGGCGGCGATCGCCCTCGGCGGCTACGGCGCCCGGATCGTGCTCGTCGGCGCGTCGGTCGAGCCGTTCGCGGCCCGCTCCAGCGATCTCATCTGGCGCGAGCTGGCCGTCATGGGCTCGCGGGGCTTCACGCCCGACGACATCCGCGAGGTCATCGACCTGCACCTCGCCGGCCGCGTGCGCACCGACCACCTCACCGCGGTGCAGCGGCCGCTGGAGGAGGGCAACGACGCGCTCGAGGACCTGCGGGCCGGCCGCGTCCTGCGATCGGTGCTCGTCCCATGAGGGTCGCGATCTACGGGGCCGGCCAGGCCGGGACCGCGGTCGCCGGCCTCCTCGCCCGCCGGGGCGTGGCCGTCGACGGGCCGTTCGGGCGCGACGGCCGCCGCGCGGCGCTCGAGAGCGGGGCCGACGTCGTCCTCATCGCGACGACCTCGTTCCTGGCCGAGATCGCCGACGACCTCCGGACGGCGGTCGCCGCCGGCTCCAATGTCCTGACGACCGCCGAGGAGGCGGCCGACCCGTGGGCGACCGACCCGGCCCTCGCCGACGCCCTCGACCGGGAGGCGCGCGCCGCCGGGGTCACGATCCTCGGCGCCGGCCTGAATCCCGGCTTCGCCTTCGACGCGCTCGTGCTCACCGCGATGGGGGCGTGCGTCGACGTGCGGGCGCTGCGCGTCGAGCGGGTCGTCGACCTGTCGCGGTTCAGCGCGGCCATCCTGCGCCGGCTCGGCATCGGGTTCGCGCCGGACGCGTTCGCCGCGGGGGTGGCGCGCGGCGCGATCACCGGCCACATCGGCTTCCCCCAGTCGATGCGGGTCGTCGCCCGCGCGCTCGGGGTGGAGATCGAGCGCATCGACCGCACGATCGAGCCGCTCCTGGCCGGCGGGCGGTCGGCCGGGTTCGCCCAGCGCTACGTCGCGGTCGTCGCCGGCGCGCCGTGGTTCACCGCCGACTTCACCGGCCACGTCGATCCGGCCGGGGCCGGGCTCGTCACCCGCGACGCCGTCGAGATCGACGCGACGCCGCCGGTGCGCCTGGAGATCGCCGGCGGGCTGCCCTCCCAGGCCGGCTCGGCCGCGGTGCTCGCCAACTCGGTCGCGCGGCTCGTCGCCGCGCGCCCGGGGTGGGTGACGGTGGCCGAGCTCCCGCCCGCGACGCCGACCGTCTGCTAGGGTTCGGAATCGATACCAGTACCGATTCAGGCGAGGAGAGAGCGGGGAGCATGAGCTGGGAGCTGGGGCTGCGGGATCGCGGCGTCGTCGTGACCGGCGGTGCCGGGGGCATCGGCCGCGAGGTCGCCGCCGCCTTCGCGTCCGCCGGCGCGCGCGTCGCCGTCGTCGACCTCGACGAGGACCGGTGCCGCGAGGTGGTCGACGGGCTGGAGGAGCCCGGCCGCCACCTGGCCATCGGCGCCAGCATCGCCGACCTCGACCAGCAGGAGCCGGTGCTGCGGCGCGCCCTCGACGCGTTCGGCCGCTTCGACGTTCTCGCCCACCTCGCCGCGGTCCTGCGCCGGCGCGCGACGATCGACGACGTCACCGAGGAGGACTGGGACGTCCAGCTCGACGTCAACCTCAAGGGCGCCTTCTTCCTCAACCGCTGGGCCGCGCGCCTGTTCCGCGAGCAGGGCCGCGGCGGGCGGATCATCAACTTCACCTCCCAGGGCTGGTGGACCGGAGGGTTCGGCGGGTCGGTCGTCTACGCCGCCAGCAAGGGCGGCATCGTCTCGATGACGCGCGGCCTCGCGCGCTCGCTCGCCCCCGACGGCATCACCGTCAACGCCGTCTCGCCCGGGGGCGTCGACACGAGCATGATGCGCGAGGGCTCCTCCGAGGCGGCGCTCGCGGACTTCGTGAAGATGATCCCGCTCGGGCGCCTGGCCGCGCCCTCGGAGCTCGCCGGCATCGTCCTCTTCCTGGCCTCCGACCACGCCTCCTACATCACGGGCGCGACCGTCAACGTCAGCGGCGGCCAGCTCATGTACTGAGACCGAGGGAGCACCGACCCATGAGCAAGACCGCATCATCGACCGTCCCGGCCACCGTGCCCCTCGAGGAGCAGCTCGAGTGGCAGCGGGCCATGCTCGAGATCCGCTTCTTCGAGGAGGAGTGCCACCGCATGTTCGCGCGGGGCCTCGTCCGCGGGTCGACGCACCTCGCCGCCGGCCAGGAGGCCGTGAACGTCGGCGCGTGCCGGGCGCTGCGTCCCACCGACCTGATGGCGTGCACCTACCGCGGCCACGCGGCCGTGCTCGCCAAGGGCGCGCCGCTGGACCGCTGCTTCGGGGAGATCCTCGGCAAGGCCGAGGGCCTGTGCCGCGGCAAGGGCGGCTCGATGCACCTGACCGACATGAGCGTGGGGGCGATCGGCTCGTTCGCGATCATCGGCGCCCACCTCCCGATCGTCCTCGGGACCGCGTACGCCGAGGTGTACCGCGGCAGCGACGGCGTCTCGCTGTGCTTCTTCGGCGACGGCTCGACGAACATCGGAGCCTTCCACGAGTCGCTGAACCTGGCGGCGATCTGGAAGCTGCCGGTCGTCTTCGTGTGCGAGAACAACCTCTACGGGGAGTTCTCGCCGATCGCGCACACGACGCCGGTCGACGAGCTCGTCGTGCGCGCCGACGCGTACGGGATGCCCGGCGTCCGCATCGACGGCATGGACATCGGCGTCGTCCACACGACGGTGTCGGAGGCCGTCGCGCGGGCCCGCGCGGGCGAGGGCCCGACGTTCATCGAGGCGATGACCTACCGCTACAAGGGCCACTCGCGCGCCGACCCGGGCGCCTACCGCCCCGAGGGCGAGCTCGAGCGCTGGCTGGAGCGCGACCCGCTGATCCTGCACGAGCGCGCGCTGCTGGCCCAGGGCGTCGAGCAGACCGTGCTCGACGAGATGCGCGCGACCGCCGAGCGCACGGTGGCCGACGCGCTGGAGCGCGCGATGAGCTGGGCCGACCCGGCCCCCGAGACCCGCCTGGAGGACGTCTACGCATGAGCCGGACCATCACGTACCGCGAGGCCGTCGTCGAGGCCCTGGCCGACGCGATGGAGGAGGACGAGACCGTCTTCCTGTTCGGCGAGGACGTCGCCGAGGCCGGTGGTCCGTTCAAGCTCTCCGAGGGGCTGTTGGAGCGCTTCGGGCCCCGCCGCGTCCGCGACACCCCGATCTCCGAGCAGGCGATCGTCGGGACCGCGATCGGCGCGTCGCTGTCCGGGCTGCGGCCGGTCGCCGAGATCATGTTCGCCGACTTCGCCGCCGTCTGCTTCGACGGGATCGTCAACGAGCTGGCCAAGTACCGCTACATGACCGGCGGCCAGGTCGACGTCCCGGCGACGATCCGGCTCGGCAACGGGGCGGGCGCGGGCTTCGCGGCCCAGCACTCGCAGTCGGTCGAGAACTGGTTCCTGAACGTCCCGGGCCTGAAGATCGCCGTCCCCGGCACGCCGGCCGACGCCTACGGGCTGCTGCGCGCGGCGATCCGCGACCCCGACCCCGTGCTCGTCTTCGAGCACAAGCACCTGTTCAACCACAAGGGCGAGGTCGCCGACACGCCCGAGGTCGTCGAGCTGGGCCGGGCCGAGGTCGTGCGCGCCGGGAGCGACGTGACGCTCGTCGCCACGCAGCTCATGCGCCACCGCGCGCTCGAGGCGGCGGAGCTCCTCGCCGGCGAGGGCGTCTCGGTCGAGGTGATCGACCCGCGCACGCTCGTGCCGCTCGACCTCGAGACGATCGGCGCGTCGCTGGACCGCACGAACCGCCTCGTCATCGCCCAGGAGTGCTCGCACGACGGGAGCTGGGGCGCGACGCTCGTCTCGCGCCTGATGGCGGATCGCTTCGAGATGCTCGACGCGCCGCCGCTGATCGTCGGCGGCGACGAGACGCCGATCCCGTACGCGGGCGGGCTCGAGGAGCTGTGGATCCCGAGCGTCGAGCGGATCGCCGACGGCGTCCGCCGCACGCTGGCCTTCTGAGGAGGACCGGGACGTGACCGAGATCGCCATCCCGCCCCGGGCGGACGCCGGGCCGCAGGCCGTCAGCGCGTCGCCCGTCGCCCGTCGCGCCGCGCGACGCCTCGGCGTCGACCTGACCGCCGTCGCCGGCAGCGGCCCCCACGGGCGGATCCTCAAGGCCGACGTCGTGGCCGCCGCGGCGCGGCCCCGGGCCGTGCCGGCCCAGGCCCTGCCGGCCGAGGCCCGCCCGGTCGAGGCCCCGGCCTGCGCGCTGCCCGCGCTCGCGCTCGAGGTCGAGGTCGACCTGACGGCGGCGACCGCGCTGCGCGACCAGCTCGCCGGCCTCGCCGACCCCGCGCCCGAGCTCGTGCACCTCGCCGCCGCGGCCGCCGCCCGCGCGCTGCGCGACGACGCGACCGCGGGCGTCGACGTCGGCGTCGTCACGCCGTCGGGCGACGGCGTCGCGGTCGTGCGCGGGGCCGATGCGCTGTCGGTGGGCGCGATCGCCGCCGCGGCGCGCGAGGCGTCCCCCGGGACCCCCGCCATCGTCGTCCTGGACGCCGGCGCGCTCGGCGTCGACAGCGCCGTCCCCGTCCAGGCCCCGTCCATCCCCGTGCTCGCGCTGGGCGCCGTCCGCGCCCGCTCCTCCGATGCGGCGACGCAGCCGGTCGCGTCGCTGTCCCTCGCGAGCGCCCCGGGGGGGGGGGGGGGGGGCGGGCGGCCCCGCCCCCGGGGGGGGAGGG
>JADGIB010000075.1 GCA_019683665.1 Solirubrobacteraceae bacterium | reverse complement strand
CTGCGGCGCCGACGCCGTCGTCGGCACGACCGTCGTCCACACGATCACCGGGATCGGGGCCGCCGCGGGCGGGGGCGGCTCCGGCGGCGGGACAGGCGGCGGCGGGCTGCCGTCGCTGCCGGGCCTCCCGCTCCCCGGCCTGTGCGCGGTCCTGCCGCTGCCGATCCTGTGCCCGACCGCGCGCACCGCCGCGCTGAGGACCGGCGCCTCCCGCGCGCGGCCCGTCCGCTTCCGGCTCGGCGCCCGGCGCCTCGTCGGCCTCCCGGTCGACGCCCCGGGCACCGTCTACAACCTCGAGCCGAGCCCCGGCGAGGCGGCCCGGCTCGGCATCGCGGTGCGGCCGCTCGGCGGCATCGCCGGCGAGATCCGGCTGCCGTCGAGGATCGACGTGCGCGACGTCGGCGACTTCGGGCTGACGTCGTCGCTCGACGGGCTGCCGGCCGAGTTCAACGGGCTGGCCACCAAGATCACCGGGATGGAGCTGACCCTCCGCGGCCGCACCGCGGGCGGCGCCGCGTTCGTCACGCTGCCCACGAGCTGCGCGCCGGCGACGACGACGGTCCGCGTCACGCCCCACAGCGGGTCGGCGGCCACCGCCCAGGCGTCGTTCACCCCGACCGGCTGCGACGCGGTCCCGTTCACGCCGACGCTCCAGGTCGCGCCGTCGACGACGCGCGTCGAGAGCACCGCCGGGTACGCGATCCGCCTCGTCGTCCCCGGCGACGAGGAGCCGGTCCGCCAGGCGCACGTGGCCGAGACGACGGTCACGCTGCCGCTCGGCGCCGGGCTGAACCCCGGCGCCGCCGACGGCCTCGAGGTCTGCACCGACGAGCAGTTCGGGCGCGGGCGCCGCACGGCGCCCGACTGCCCCGCCGCGTCGGCGGTCGGCACCGTCGCGTTCGCCTCGCCGGTCGCCGGGACGCTCACCGGCACCGTCTACGAGGGCGAGCCGCGGCCCGGCCGGATGCTGCGGCTGTTCGTCGACGTCCCCGGCCCCGACCTGCGGATCAAGCTCGTCGGCGACGTGAGCCCCGACCCGCGCACCGGCCAGGTCCGCTCGACGTTCCGCGACCTGCCGCCGCTGCCGTTCACGGCGTTCGAGCTCGCGTTCCGGGGCGGCGACCGGTCGATCCTGACGACGCCCGACCGCTGCGGCGCGGCGCGCAGCGTCGCGACGCTCGCGCCGAACAGCGGCGGCGCCGCCGCGACCTCGCAGAGCCTGTTCATGGTCGACCTCGACGGGGCCGGCACCCCCTGCCCGGACCCGCTGCCGTTCACGCCGGGCATCGGGGTGTCGGTGCGCCCGTCGACCGCCGGCGCGTTCGCGACCGCGACGACGACCGTCACCCGCCCGGAGCGCACCCAGCGCCTGAGCGGGATGCGCGTGTCGTTCCCGGCCGGCCTCGTCGGCGGGCTCGGCGGCGGCATCGGCCTGGGCGAGCTCGAGCGGGCGCGGGCCGGCGCCTGCCCCGCCGACAGCCGGGTCGGGACCGCGGAGCTCGTCGCCGGCCCCGGGCCCCGGCCGCTGCCGATCGCCGGCCGGGTGTTCCTGACCGCGCCGCTCGACGGCGCGCTCGCGGGCCTGGCCATCGTCGTCCCCGGCCGCGTCGGCCCGTTCGACCTCGGCACGACGGTGAGCCTCGCGAAGATCGTCGTGCGCCCCGACGACCAGGGCCTCGACGTCGTCGCCGCCGGCCTCCCCCAGGTCGTCGGCGGGATCCCGCTCGGCCTGCGCGAGATCCGGCTCACGCTCGACCGCGACGGGTTCATGCGCAACGCGACGAGCTGCGCCGACCGGCCGGTCGCGGCCGCCTTCACGTCCGCGCTCGGCGCGGGCGCGGCCGCGACCGCGCCGTACCGGGCGACCGCCTGCGACCGGGTGCGGTTCGCGCCCAGGCTGGCGGGCGCGGTCGCGACCCGCGCCCAGCTCGCCAAGGGCGCGCACCCGACGGTGACCGCGCTCGTCACCCAGCGGGCGGGCGAGATCAACGCCCGGACGGTGACGGTGACGCTGCCGAAGGCGATCGGCGTCGACGTCGCCAACCTCAACCGCTCCTGCGCCGAGGGGGAGGACTGCGGGACGCGCAACGTCGTCGGCACGGCGACCGCGGTCACGCCGCTGCTGCCGATCCCGCTGACCGGCGACGTGCGGCTCGTCACGCCGCGCGGCGGCGGGCTGCCGCAGCTGCGGCTCGACCTGGAGGGGCTGCTGAGCCTGACCCTCACCGGGAGGACCGCGCTCACGCCGCAGGGCCGCGTCGTGAACACGTTCGAGGGGATCCCCGACGTGCCGCTCTCGCGCTTCGCGCTGACGATCGACGGCGGCGAGGACGGCATCCTGCTGAACACCCGGCGGCTGTGCTGCGGCGAGCGGCTGGCCGGCGACGCCGCGTTCACCGGCCACAGCGGCGCCGGGCACCGCGGCCGCGGCGCGTTCGAGGTGTGCGGCACGGTCGCCGCGGCCGCGAGCCGGACCGCGACGACGCGTGCGACGGCGCGGCTGCGAAGGGGGCGCGTGACCGTGACGGTCCGCGGGGCGCGGCGGATCTCGGCCGTGCGGATCGGCCTCGGCCGGCGGATGTCGGTCAGCGGACGCCGGGCCGTCTCGCTGACGGCGGCGCCGCGCCCGCGCCTGGCCGTCGCCCGCCGCACGGTGACGGTCCGCGGGCTCGCGACGCGCCGGGTCGTCGTGCGGCTCGGGCCGACGGGCCTGCGCGGCGAGCGGGCCGGGCGCCGGCTGACCGTCCGGGTGCGGATGGGCGGCCGGACGGCGACGCTGCGCCCGCGGATCCGCTGACGCCCGGCTAGGCCCCGAACCGCACGTCCTCGAGGTCGAGGTCGCGCTCGATGCGGCGCATGATCTCGTCGTTGATGACGCCGGTGTTGCGCAGCTCGAGGATCCGCTCCCGCTGGGCGTCCTGCAGCTCGCTGCGCAGCCGGCTCGCCGCGCCGACGTCCAGGCCCCCGAGCGCCGTCGACGCGCCCGCCCCTGGCGCCTCAAGCTCCTCGGCCACGCGGCGGCGGCGCAGCGTGTAGACCTGCTCGACGCGGGTGAGGACGTCCTGCGGCACCCACGGCTCGTCGCGCAGCTCCTCGGCGCGGTCCAGCGCGGCGTCGAGCGCCTCCAGCCGCGCCCGGCGCTCGAGGGCGGCGCTCCGGTCCACCCCCACCCCGGCGAGCCGGAGCCGGCGGATCAGCCACGGCAGCGTCAGGCCCTGCCCGAGCACGGTGGCGAGGATCGTCACGTAGGCGAGGAAGATGACGAGGTCGCGGTCCGGGAACGGGGCGCCGTCGTCGAGCGCGACCGGGATCGCCAGCGCGGTCGCCAGCGACACCGCCCCGCGCATCCCGTTCCAGGAGACGAGCGTCAGCGCCCGCCACGGGGTCGACACCGGGCGCCCGAGCAGGCGCATCGCGACCCGCCGGCCGGCCGCCAGCCCGAACAGCCACGCGAAGCGGACGCCGACGACGCCGCCGACGACCGCGGCCGCGTACCCGACGAGGGTGAGCGTCGGGATCCCGGCGATCTCGTCGACCACGGTCGGCAGCTCCAGGCCGAGCAGGAGGAAGAGCGCCGCGTTGATCCCGAAGACGAGGATCTCCCAGAACGAGTAGGCCTGGATCCGCGTCGGCGGCGTGAGGATCCGCGGCGCGTTCCAGCCCATGAACAGCCCGGCCGAGACGGCGGCGAGGACGGCCGACACGCCGATCGCCTCGCACGGCAGGTAGGCGAGGTACGGGATCAGGAGCGTGAGCCCGATCTCGGTCGGGCGCGTCGTCGAGGCGGTGCAGGAGGTGCATGGCCGCCCACCCGATGACGAGGCCGACCGCGACGCCGACGACGACGTCGACGACGAACGCGCCGGCCGCGTCGCCGAGCGAGAACCCGCCGGCGACGACCGCCGCGATTCCGAACTTGTAGACGACGAGCGCGGTCGAGTCGTTCAGCAGCGACTCGCCCTCGACGATCGTGACGATCCGCGGCGGCGCGCCGACCCGCTTGCCGATCGCCGTCGCCGCGACCGGGTCAGTCGGCGACAGGACGGCGCCGAGCACGAACGCGACCTCCCACGACAGGCCGACGATCTCGTGGCCGATGACGGCCAGCCCCACCGCGGTCACGAGCACGAGCCCGAAGGCGAGCATCGAGATCGGCCCGGCGTCCGCGCGCAGGTCGCGCACCGACGAGAAGAACGCCGCCGAGTAGAGGAGCGGCGGCAGCAGCAGGACGAGCACGAGATCCGGCTCGAGCGTCACGTCGGGGACGCCGGGCAGGAAGCCGACGAGCGCGCCCCCGACGACGAGCCAGATCGGGTACGGGACCTCCGTCACGTACGCGACGACCAGGAACGCGCCGGTCGCCGCCAGCAGGACCAACAGCAGGATCTCGTGCTTCACGGCGCCGCAGTCTCGCACGACCGGCCGAACGTCCAGGAGCCCGCGGACACCTCAAGCGCGATCCCGAGCGGTCGAGAGATGGGGAACGAAAGACCCGTATCAGCTTGGAGGGAGACTGAATGCGCGTTCCGCGCCTCTCGCTGCGCGTGAAGCTGCTCGCGTGCACGCTGACGCTCGTGGCCATGTCGGCGGTCATCGCCGTCGTCGCGCTGACCCGGCTCGACAGCGTCGGCGACTCGGGCGAGAACCTCTACGACAAGGCGTTCACGCCGGCCGTCGACGCCGCGCAGGCCGAGGCGGCCGCCCGCGACCTGAACCTCCAGTCGGTGAAGATGGAGGAGGTCGTGATCCGCAGGCTCGGCCCGGAGGCGGGCCCGGCGTCGGAGGAGGGCCAGGCGATCCTCGCCCAGGTCGCCGCCGACCAGGAGCTCCTCGACGACGTCAGCGCGACGCTGCGCGACGCGCCGCCGGAGCTGGCCGCCACCTCGGACCGCCTGGCGAAGGCGATCACCCACTACAAGGAGACGCTCGCCGCCGCGACGAAGGCGCGCGAGGAGGGCGACGAGGAGGGGATCGCCCGCCTCTACCCGCAGATCAACCCGGCGGGCCTGGCCATCACCGAGCGCGCCCAGGAGCTGTCGAAGGCGGCGCAGACGTACGCCCGCCAGGCCCGCGGCGAGATCGGCGACACGAAGGACGAGGCCCGCATCTGGATCCTCGTCGCGCTCGGCGTCGCCGCGCTGCTCGGCATCGCGATCGCCCTCCGGCTGTCGGAGTCGATCCGCCGCGCCGTCGCGCAGATCCTCGACCGGCTGCGCTCGCTGCAGGCCAACGACACCGCCTCGCTGCGGGCGGGCCTGAACGCGGTCGCCGAGGGCGACCTCACGCAGCGGGCGTCGGTCACGACGGCGCCGATCGAGAAGCCGGGCGGCGACGAGATCGGCGACGTCGCCCGGATGGTCAACGACGTCCGCGACGACACCGAGGCCAGCATCGAGGCGTTCAACCGCACGATCGACTCGCTGTCGGACCTCGTCGGCCACGTGTCGACGACGGCGGCGTCGGTCAGCTCGGCCTCCCGGCAGGTCGCGACGACCGGCGAGGAGGCGGGCCGGGCCGTCGGCGAGATCGCCGGCGCCGTCGGCGAGGTCGCCCAGGGCGCCGAGCGCCAGGTCCGCATGGTCGACGACGCCCGCGCCTCGGCCGACCGCACCGCCCAGGCCGCCGAAGAGGCCCGCCAGATCGCCGCCGAAGGCGCCCGCGCCGCCGCCCAGGCCACCGAGGCCATGACCGCCGTGCGCGAATCCAGCGCCGACGTCGTCCACGCCATCCGCGCCCTCGCCGGCAAGTCCGACGAGATCGGCGGCATCGTCTCCACCATCGGCGGCATCGCCGAGCAGACCAACCTCCTGGCCCTCAACGCCGCCATCGAGGCCGCCCGCGCCGGCGAACAGGGCCGCGGCTTCGCCGTCGTCGCCGAAGAGGTCCGCAAGCTCGCCGAGGAGTCCCAGCAGGCCGCCGCCACCATCGGCGCCCTCATCAACGAGATCCAACACGACACCGCCCGCACCGTCGACGTCGTCGAAGCCGGCGCCCAGCGCAGCCAGGCCGGCGCCGAAGTCGTCGAACAGGCCCGCGACGCCTTCGCCCGCATCGAGACCGCCGTCGGCGACGTCGCCACCCGCATCGCCGAGATCGCCCAGGCCACCGCCGACGTCGCCGCCGTCGCCGAGCAGTCCTCGGCCAGCAGCGAACAGGTCAGCGCCACCACCCAGCAGACCAGCGCAAGCACCCAGCAGATCGCCGCATCCGCCCAGGACCTGGCCCGCACCGCCCAGGACCTCGAAGTCCTCGTGGGCCGCTTCACGCTCACCGCGCGCGACGACTGACCGTCCGGCCGCGCCCCCCCGCCCCCCCGGGCGGGCGCGCCGCCCGGGTCAGCGCTCGCGCAGCAGCGCGACGGCGTGGGCCTCGGCGCCCTCGCCGCGGCCGATCGGGCCCATCCCCTCGGCCGTCGTCGCCTTCACGTTCACGCGCGCGGCCGGCAGCCCGAGCGCCTCGGCCAGGCGGGCGCGGATCGCGTCGCGGTGGGGGCCGACCTTCGGCCGCTCGAGCACGACGGTCGCGTCGACGTTCACCGGCTCCAGCCCGGCCCGGGCGAGCATCGCGACGACCTCGCGCAGGAGCGCGACGGAGTCGGCGTCGCGCCAGCGCTCGTCGGTGTCGGGGAAGTGGTGGCCGATGTCGCCGAGGCCGGCGGCGCCGAGCAGCGCGTCCATGATCGCGTGGGTGAGGACGTCGGCGTCGGAGTGGCCGAGCAGGCCCTCGTCGTGGGCGATCTCGACGCCGCCGAGGACGAGCCGGCGCCCGGGCGCGAAGCGGTGGGAGTCGTAGCCGTGGCCGATCACGACGGGCCGATCGGCTCCAGCCGGCGGGTGCGGCGCTCGAACACGGCGAGCTCGCGCACGCCGAGCGACTCGAGGGCCTCGATCGCCTGGTCGTAGCCGTAGCCGAGGTGCTCGGGGAGGTGGGCGTCGCTGGAGAGGGCGATCGGGTTGCCGGCCTCGACGACCATCTCCAGGAAGGCGGTCGCCGGGTACAGCTCGCCGACCGGCTTGCGCAGGCCGGCGGTCGAGACCTCGACGGCGATCCCCGACTCGGCGATGCCCTCCATCGCGATCTCGTAGAAGCGGCGCAGGTCGCCGTCGGGGCGCGGGCGCGTCCGGCCCCACATCTTCACGAGGTCGGGGTGGGCGAGGATGTCGAACAGGCCGCTGCGGGCCGCCTCCCCCAGCCACTCGAAGTAGCGCGCCCAGACCTTCTCGGGGCGCGACGCGTTGCGCTCCCAGATGTCGTAGTCGGGGTGGTCGAGCGCCTCGTCGCCGAGGAAGTGGACCGAGCCCACCACGTAGTCCCAGTCGCGCTCCTCCAGGAGCGTCGCCATCCGGTCCTCGCGCCCGGGGATGAAGTCGGCCTCGATGCCCAGGCGCAGGTCGGTCTCCTCGCGCACGAACGCGCAGTACGCGTCGAGGTCGTCGCGCGCCTCGCGGCGCCACAGGTCGTGATCCCAGACCGACAGCGCCTGGCGGAAGCGGTACACGTGCTCGGAGACGCCGAGCTCGGCGATGCCGCGCTCCGTCGCGGCGGCGCGGTAGCGCTCGGCGTTGTCGGCCGTGAGGTACCGAGCCGCGTCGGTGCCGGGCTCGTCGGGGCGCAGGTGGACGTGGTAGTCGGTCAGCATGCGCCGTCAGACGGTACCGGCCGGCCGCCGGTCGATCGGCGCGGGCCCGCCTGCACATGGAGAGCGCGCGTCGCGGCGGGGCCGGTCGGGCCGCGGGCGGAGTAGCCTGCCCCGGGTGCCGGGCAGCAGCGTCGACGTCGCGATCGTCGGCGGCGGCCACAACGGCCTCGTCGCCGCGACCCTCCTGGCCCGGGCCGGGCGGTCGGTCGTCGTGCTCGAGCGCCGGGGCGAGGTCGGCGGGGCCGCGGTCTCCGAGCGGCCGTTCCCGGGCGTCGACGCCCGCCTCTCCCGCTACGCGTACCTCGTCTCGCTGTTCCCGCGCGCGCTCGCGCGCGAGCTCGGGCTCGGCGTCGAGCTGCGCCGCCGGCGGGTGGCCTCCTACACCCCGGTCGGCGACGGCGGCGTCCTCAGCCCCGGCACCGGCCGCTTCGGCGCGATGGCGCGGCGCCTGGCGCGGGCCGTCTTCCCGACCGTGCTCGAGCCGCTGCGCCCGCGCGCGCGGATGCGGGCGCTCGTCGGCGACGACGAGGCGTGGGAGGCGCTCGTCGAGCGGCCGGCCGGCGAGGCGATCGAGGCCGCCTTCGACGACGACGTCGTGCGCGGGATCGTCGCGACCGACGCGCTCATCGGGACGTTCGCGTCGCTGCGCGACCCCGGCCTGCGCCAGAACCGCTGCCTCCTCTACCACGTCATCGGCAACGGCACCGGCGACTGGGACGTGCCGGTCGGCGGGATGGGCGCGCTCACCGCCGCGCTGGCCGACGCGGCCCGGGCGGCGGGCGCCGACCTGCGCACCGGCTGCGAGGTGACGTCGGTCGCGCCCGACGGGGAGGTCCGCTTCGAGGGCGGGGCGCTGGCGGCCCGCCACGTCCTCTGCGGGGCCGCGCCGTCCGTGCTGGACCGGCTGCTGGCGGCCGCCGGGGCCGAGCCGTCGGGGACCGCGCCGGCCGAGCCGCCGGAGGGCGCCCAGCTGAAGGTCAACATGGTGCTGCGGCGGCTGCCGCGGCTGCGCGACCCGGCGGTCGACCCGCGCGACGCGTTCGCCGGGACGCTGCACGTCAACGAGTCCTACGCCCAGCTCGAGCGCGCCCACGCCGAGGCGGCCGCCGGCCGGATCCCGGCGCTGCCGCCGTGCGAGGTCTACTGCCACTCGCTGACCGACCCGTCGATCCTCGGCCCGGACCTGCGCGCGGCCGGCGCCCAGACGCTGACGCTCTTCGGCCTGCACATGCCGGCGCGCCTGTTCGCCGCCGGCCACGACGCGGCCAAGCGCGCGGCGGTCGCGGCGACGCTGCGCTCGCTGAACGCGGTCCTCGCCGAGCCGATCGAGGACTGCCTGTGGACCGACGCCGAGGGCGCCCCGTGCCTGGAGGCGCGCACCCCGCAGGAGCTGGAGGCCGAGCTCAGCCTCCCCGGCGGCCACATCTTCCACCGCGACCTGCGCTGGCCGTTCGCCGACGACGAGGCGGCGGCCGGCGCCTGGGGCGTCGAGACCGCCCACCCGCGGGTCCTGCTGTGCGGGGCGGGCGCGGTCCGCGGCGGCGGGGTGAGCGGCATCCCCGGCCACAACGCCGCGCGGGCGATCCTCGCCGCCGGCTAGGCGGCCGCGATCCGGGCCAGCAGGTCCGCGAGCGCGTCCAGGGCCGACCACATCGGCCAGTGGCCGGTCGGCAGCTCGTGCAGCTCCCAGTCGTCGCCGGCGAACGGCTGCGCCCGCGGGTCGCCCTGGGCCAGGAGGGCGCGCAGCAGCTCGACCGTCACGCCGCCGTCGATGCAGAGGATCGCGACGCGCCGGCGCGGGCGGCCGCCGCCGGTCAGCCGCACCGGGGTCGTGAACGTCGCCCACGGCTGCGGGGTGCCGCGGCGGGCGAGGCGGTCGAAGTCGGCGTCGGTCAGCCCGGCGACGCTGCCGAACGCGCCGGTCTCGAGCGTCGCGCGGTCGGGGACCGGCCAGCGCCAGCCGCCGCCGCGCTCGCGCACCGCCGCCTCCTGGGCGGCGCGGACCTCGGGCGGCATCGCGTCGGCGACCGCCGTCCCGTCCGGCAGCGGCGAGGCGTCGCACCAGACGACGGCGTCGAGCCGCTGCGGGCGGCGGTCGGCGGCGCCGGTCACGACGACGCCGGCGTAGCTGTGGCCGACGAGGACGGCGTCGCGCAGGTCCTCGCCGTCGAGGAGGTCGACGACGTCGGCGACGTGGGTGTCGAGGTCGACCTGCGGGGTCGCCTCGCCGGCGCGGTCCCCCAGGCCGGTCAGCGTGACCGGGTGGACGGGATGGCCGGCGGCGCGCAGGCGCGCGGCGACGTCGTCCCAGGCCCAGCCGCCGAGGCATGCGCCGGGGACGAGGACGATCGGGCGGAGCGGGCTCATCCGCCCGTCCTACCCGATCGGGCGCGGTCCTCCAGCATCCGCTCGGCGACCTGGAGGTCGAGCGGCGTCGTGACCTTCAGGTTCTCGCGCGGCGCGGGGACGATCCCGACGCGCCCGCCGAGCGCCTCCACGAGCCCGGCGTCGTCGGTCGCGGCGGCGAGGACCTCGCTCGGCTGGTCGAGCGCGCGCCGCAGCCAGGCGCGGGCGAAGACCTGCGGCGTCTGGACCGCCCACAGCTCGGCGCGGTCGAGCGTCTCGCGCACGACGCGGCCGGCGCCCGCGCGCTTGACGGTGTCGGTCACCGGCGCGGCGGCGACGACGGCGTCGAAGCCGGCCAGCCTGGCGACGCACGCCTCGACGAGCTCGGGGGTCAGCAGCGGCCGGGCGGCGTCGTGGACGAGGACGACGTCGTCGCCGGCCGGGGCGGCGGCGAGCGCGTTGCGGACCGACTCCGAGCGCGAGGCGCCGCCGGCGACCGAGACGGCGCCGTCGACCGGGCGCCCGTCCGGGGTGGCGACGACGACGTCCGTGATCGACGGGGCCGCGCGCAGCGCGTCCAGCGACCACGCGTAGAGCGGGCGGCCGGCCACCACGACGAACGCCTTGGGCCCGGGGGCGCCAAGGCGTTCGCCACGTCCGGCCGCCACGAGGAGCGCGACGGCCACGGATGAAGCCCTACTTCGCGGCGGGGAGGATCCCCTTCTCCTCCGCGGACCGGGCCAGCAGGTCGTCGAGGTACGCCTCGGCCGCCTCCTCGTCCTTGTCCAGCGCGTACATGAGCTCGGAGGCGAGGATCTTCTTCGCCCGCGTGAACATCTGCTTCTCGCCGGTCGACAGGCCCTTCTCGAACTCGCGCAGGGCGAGGTTGCGCACGACCTCGGCCAGCTCGTAGATGTCGCCCGTCTTGATCTTGTCCCGGTTGTGCTTGAACCGGCGGTTCCAGTTCTTGGGCATCTCGGACTCGGAGTCCTCGAGCACGGCCAGGACCTTCTTGACGGCCTCCTCGTCGATGATCCGGCGCAGCCCCGCGACGGCGGCGTTCTCGCACGGGACCATGACGGTCATGTCGTTGTGGAGGATCTTGATCGTGAGGTACTCGCGCTCCTCGCCGAAGACCTTCTTGAGCTCCTTCTTGAGCACCTTGCCCGCCCCGTGGTGGGGATAGACGACCGAGTCGCCGACCTCGAACTCGATGCACTCGGCTTCGCGCTCGACCTCGAGGTCCTCCAGGATCTGCTCTTCACTGACGTCGGTGATGGTGTCCCTCCTTCGGGGTGCTGCTGTGGTGCTGCTGACTCAGGTCTGCAGGTAGCGGTCGACGAGATTGATCTCCTGCAGCCGCCGAAGTCCTTCGCGGATGTCCTTGGCCCGGATCTCGCCGACGCCCTCGACGGCCTCCAGCTCGGCGTCGGTCGCGGCGAGCATCTCGTCCAGCCCGCCGAAGTCGCGGACGATCTGCGACACGACGATCTTCGGCAGGCGCGGGATCCGGCCCAGGATGCGGTAGCCGCGCGGCGAGACGGGATAGTCGAGCGTGTTCAGCTTGCGGTCGTAGCCCAGCACCTCGGCGAGGCGGCCGAAGTCGAGCAGGTCCTGGTGGGGCAGGCGGCCGATCTGGTCCAGGGCGGCGGCGAACGCCTCGTCGCTCGGGTCGGCGAGGTAGTCGCGGATGAGCGCGGCCTTGTCGGAGGCCGTGCCGACCATCGTCTCCTCGAGCTGCATCTCGATGAGCCGCCCCTCGGTGCCCAGCTCGACGATGTAGCGCTCGATCTCGACCGCCATGCGGGTCACGAGCTCGGAGCGCTGCAGGACGGTGAGCACGTCGTGGAGCGTGGCCCCGCCCTCGAACTCGAGGGCGGTCAGCCGCGTCGAGACCTGGTCGAGGCGCGTGCGGTACTTGTCGAGCGTCGCGAGCGCCTGGTTGGCCTTGGCGAGCACGACGGGGATGTCCTCGAGGATGTACTTGGCGCCGTCGACGTAGAGCGAGACGACCTCGCGGCGCTTGGAGATCGCGATGACGAGCGCGTCCGTCTGCTTGGAGACGCGCTCGGCCGTGCGGTGGCGCGTGCCGGTCTCCAGCGACAGGATCGTCGGGTCGGGGATCAGCTGGACGTTCGCCATCGCGATCTTCGTCGCGTTCGCGTTCAGGACGATCCCGCCGTCCATCTTCGCGACCTGGTAGATGAGCGACGGCGTGTAGTCGACGTCGAGCTTGATGCCGCCTGAGAACAGGAAGCTCAGCTCGTCGACCTCGCCGATGACGATCAGCGCCCCGGTGTCGGCGTGGAGGATGTTGTCGATGCCCTCGCGCAGCGCGGTGCCCGGGGCGACCATCTCCAGCGCCTTGACGAGCCGGGGCTCTTGACGTGCGTCGAGCTCGTTGAGCTCTTCCCCGGACCGTGCCGACATGCCTTGCACATTCTAGCGTGCCTTTGGCGAGGATAAAGCGCTGCTAATCGAGGGCTTCCGACGGGACGGCGCGCGGCCGCGGGGCTCAGAAGCTCCCGCCGCCGCCGAAGTCCCCGCCGACGTCGAAGCCGCCGCCGAGGTCGCCGCCCCCGCCGAAGTCGAAGCCGCCGAGGTCGCCCGGGCCGCCGTCGCCGGCCCACGCGGCCGGGGCGCCCCAGGCCGAGCCCACGAGCAGGCCGGTGA
>JADGIB010000074.1 GCA_019683665.1 Solirubrobacteraceae bacterium | reverse complement strand
GGGGGGTGGGGGGGGGGGCGGCGCGGGCGGCCCCCCTTAAACAAAAAGGGCGCCTACGCCGTCGCCGGCTGCGCGCCGGAGCCGCGGCGCAGCGCGGCGAGCACGGCCAGGCACGCGGCGGCGACCGCGGCCATGAGCACGAACCCGAGCGCGTAGCCGCCGGTGGCGCCCTTCACCGCGCCCATGACGAGCGGCGGGAAGAAGCCGCCCAGGCCGCCGGCCGCGCCGACGACGCCGGTCACCGAGCCGACCCGGTCGGGGAACCACTCGGGCACGAGCTTGAAGACGGCGCCGGTGCCGAGGCCGAGCGCGACCGCGATCGCCAGGCAGGCGATCGTCAGCGGGACCATCGACTCGTAGGCGGCGGCGAGCACGAGCGCGAGCACGCCGACGCCGGCGAACGAGGCGACGAGGACGCGCGCGGCCCCGACGCGGTCCGACAGCCACCCGCCGGTCGGCCGGGCGAGGACGGCGAGCAGCGCGAACCCGGCCGCCCGCGCGCCGGCGTCGGAGTCCGACAGGTCGTGGACGCCGGTCAGGAGCTTGGGCAGGTAGAGGAACATCGCCACGAACCCGCCGAAGGCCATGAAGTAGAAGAGCGTGAGCGCCCAGGCCCGGCCGCTGTGGCGGAAGACGCCGAGCGCGGCGAACATCCCCGGCCGCGCGCCGCCCGCCGCGGCGCCGCCCGGCCGCGGCGCGTCGCGCGCGAGGAGGGCGAACGCGGCCAGCGTGACGAGGACGAGCGCGATCGCCACCCAGAACGGCGCGGCCAGGCCCCACTCGTCGGCGATCGACGGCGCGGTCAGCCCGGCGACCGTCGTGCCGCCCATGCCCATCCCGTAGACGCCGAGCGCGAAGCCCTGGCGCTCCGGCGGGTACCAGCCGTTGACGAACGGGACGCCGACCGCGAACGAGGCCCCGGCGAAGCCGAGCAGGAACCCGAAGGCGAGGATCGGGGCGAGCGCGTCGTGCCAGAGCGCCAGCGCGAGCAGCGGCAGCGGCGTGAACGCGAGCAGCAGGCCGAACACGCGCCGGCCGCCGTGGCGGTCGGTCAGCCAGCCGAGCGGGATGCGCATGACCGACCCCAGGAGCACGGGGACGGCGACCATCGCCGAGGTCTCGAACTCCGACAGCCCGAGCTCGTCCTCGAGGTCGGGGCCGAGCGGCCCCAGCAGGCTCCAGGCGTAGAAGCTGACCGCGAACGCGATCGTGGCCAGCGCGAGCTGGCGGCCGGCGCCGGCGCGGTCGGGGGCGCTCACCGCCGCCGCCCGCCCGAGGCCGCCGGCCAGCGGCGGCGGTAGAGGATGTACGGCCGGCCGAGGTACTGGACCGGGATGCTGAACGCGTGGACGAGGCGGCTGAACGGGAACAGCGCCCAGAACGCCCAGGCGATGATCGCGTGGATCTGGTAGAGCGCGTTCGCGCCCTCGGCAGCCGCCACGTCCGGCTGCAGGACGAACAGCGACCGCCACCACTCCGACATCGTCTCGCGGTAGTCGTAGGGCGTCTTCGTCAGCAGGTTGTGCCCGAACGTGAGGTAGCAGCCGAGCCCGATGAGGACGACGAGGAGGAGGTAGACGCCGAGGTCGGTGCGGGAGGTCGCCCGCCGCACCCGCACGTTCGTCGCGCGCCGGTAGACGAGCCCGACGAACCCGACGGCGCAGACGGCGCCCGCGACGGCGCCGGCGATCGCCGAGAACCAGCGGTACGTGCTCTCGGACATCCCGATCGCGTCGGTGAACGACTTCGGGATCATCAGCCCGATGACGTGCCCGCCGATCGCGGCGATCGCGCCGTAGTGGAAGGCCGGGCCGGCCCAGCCGAGGATCCGCGACTCGAACATCTGCGTCGAGCCGCTCGTCCACCCGAACTGGTCGGTGCGGTAGCGCCACCACAGCCCGACGGCGAACGTCGCCGCGGCCGCGTACGGGAGGATCACCCACAGGAGGATCGACCCGGCGCTCATCGGGAGGCCTCGGCCGCCACGGCCGGTCCGAACGGCTCCAGGCCGACCGCCTCCTCGGGCGGCCCCTCGTGCGCGAGGCGCGCGACCTCGGCCCGGTCGGTCACCGTCAGCGCCGGCAGGCAGGCGGCGACCGCGTCGAGGATGTGGGCGTACGGGCTGCCGGCGTCGCGCAGCGACAGGCGCAGAAGCTCGAGCGCGGGCCGGTGCTCGGCCAGGACCGCCTCCCCGTACCCGGGCGGGGCGAGCGCGGCGAACGCGAGCACGACGGCGAGGTGGTCGGGCAGCTCGCCGCGGGCCTCCATCGGCAGGCCCGCCGCCCGGTAGAGCTTCTTCAGGCGCAGGAGCGCCATCCCCCGCGTCCGCGTGTCCCCGTGCGCGTACCAGGTGAGGTGCAGGCTCGCGCGGCGGCGCAGGTCGAACGTCTCGACGTAGGCGGCGGCGAGCTCGCGCGGCGGGCCGCGCCACGCGGCCAGGAAGCGCGCGAGCGCGTCGCGCACCGGCCCGGGCGGCAGGCCGTCGACGGCCGCCTCGACCTCGTCGCGGGCGCCGAGCACGCGCGCGTCCGGGTAGCGCAGCAGGAGCGACAGCAGCGCCCAGGGCGGCTCGGGCGCCGGCGGCGGGGCGGGGCGGCGCCGTCTCATGCGCCCCGGTGCTCCTCGCGCTCGAGCAGGTCGACGAGGTGGAAGCGCTCCCCGTCGGTCGGCACGACCGGCGACGTCGTGTCGGGCCGCGGGTCGACCGCCCCGCAGTTGCCCGGCCCGCCGGCGAAGTCCAGCCCGCACGTCCCCTGCTGCTGCAGGAGCCGGTCGCCCATCTCGGCGTGCGCCTGCGGGATGACGTAGCGGTCGCCGTAGTCGGCGATCGCCAGCAGCCGGTACATGCGCTCCAGCTCGCCGGTGCTCAGCCCGGCGAACGCGGCCAGCGACGCGTCGGTCTCGCCGAGCACCTCGCGCTTGCGCATGTAGGCGCGCATCGCCGCCAGCCGGTGCAGGACGCCGCGGACCTGCTCGACGTCCCCGGCGGCCAGGAGGCCGGCCAGGTACGCGAGCGGGATGCGCAGGTGGTCGATCGCGCCGAAGACGTCGTCGGGGTCGGCCTCGTAGCCGTCGGCCTCCAGCGTCGAGACGACCGGCGACAGCGGCGGCACGTACCAGACCATCGGCAGGGTGCGGAACTCGGGGTGCAGCGGCAGCGCCACGCCCCAGCGGATCGCCAGGTCGTAGATCGGGGAGCGGCGCGCGTGCTCGAGCCAGTCGTCGGGGATCCCCTCGCGCCGGGCCGCCGCCCGCACCTCGGGGTCCTCGGGGTCGAGGAAGACCGAGCGCTGGGCGCCGAGCAGGTCGCGCTCGTCGGGCACCGAGGCGGCCGCCTCGACGCGGTCGGCGTCGTAGAGGACGAGGCCGAGGTAGCGGATGCGCCCGACGCACGTCTCCGAGCAGATCGTCGGCTGGCCCTGCTCGATGCGCGGGTAGCAGAGCGTGCACTTCTCGGCCTTGCCGGTGCGGTGGTTGAAGTAGACCTTCTTGTACGGGCAGCCCGACACGCAGTAGCGCCAGCCGCGGCAGCGCTCCTGGTCGACGAGCACGATCCCGTCCTCCTCGCGCTTGTACATCGCGCCCGACGGGCAGCTCGCCACGCACGACGGGTTCAGGCAGTGCTCGCAGATGCGCGGCAGGAAGAACATGAACGCCTGCTCGTAGGTCATGCGGACCTGCTCCTCCAGGCCTCGCAGGCGCGGGTCGGCGGTCGCCAGCTCCGGCCCGCCGGCCAGCCCCTCGTCCCAGTTCGGCCCCCACGTCACCTCCATCGGCCGCCCGGTGAGCTGCGAGTGGGGGCGGGCGACCGGGTCGCGGTCCGACAGCGGCGCGGTGACGAGCGTCTCGTAGTCGTAGGTCCAGGGCTCGTAGTAGTCGTCGATCGTCGGCAGGTCCGGGTTGGAGAAGATCGTCAGGAGCTTCTTCACCCGCCCGCCGGCCTTCAGCCGCAGCCGCCCGCGGCGGTCGAGCTCCCAGCCGCCGCGCCAGCGCTCCTGGTCGGTCCACTGCCGCGGGTAGCCCTGCCCGGGCGCGGTCTCGACGTTGTTGAACCAGACGTACTCGGTGCCCGGCCGGTTCGTCCACACCTGCTTGCAGGTGACCGAGCACGTGTGGCAGCCGATGCACTTGTCGAGGTTCATGACCATCGCGACCTGCGCCTTGACCCGCATCAGAAGCGCACCTCCCCGCGGTGCGGGCGCACGACGGCGACCGCGTCGCGGTTGGACCCGGTCGGCCCGTAGTAGTTCGGCCCCCAGGAGAGCTGGGCGTAGCCGCCGATCATGTGCGTCGGCTTCATCGAGATCGTCGTCAGCGCGTTCTCGGTGCCGCCGCGGCGCCCGTCGATCTGCGAGCGCGGGGTGTTCAGCTGGCGGTCCTTGGAGTGGTAGAGCAGGCAGACCCCGGGCGGGACGCGGTGGGAGACGACCGCGCGGGTGACGACGACGCCGTTGCGGTTGTGGGCCTCGACCCATTCGTTGTCGCCGACCCCGATCGCGGCGGCGTCCTGCGGGCTGAGCCAGATGCCGCCGCCGCCGCGGAACAGGGTGAGCATGTGGAGGTTGTCCTGGTACTCGCTGTGGATCGACCACTTCGAGTGCGGGGTCAGGTAGCGCAGCGCGATCTCCGGGGTGCCGTCGCCGCCGACCGCGGTCCCGCCGGCGAGCACGAGCCGCGGGTCGAGCGGGGGGCGGTAGGCGGGCAGCGCCTCCCCGAGCTCGCGCATCCAGGCGTGGTCGAGGTAGAGGTGCATCCGGCCGCTGAGCGTGTGCCACGGCTTGTCGCGCTCGACGTTGATCGTGAACGCCGCGTAGGCGCGGCCCTCCTCGTCGATGCCCGACCACTCCGGCGAGGTGATGACCCGCCGCGGCTGCACCTGCGTGTCCTGGAAGGTCACGCGCGCCTCCTCGGCGCCCTCGGCGAGGTCGGCGAGCGGGACGCCGCAGCGCGCCTCCAGCGCCCGGAAGCCGGCGACGGCCAGGCGCCCGTTCGTCACCCCCGAGAGGGCGAGGATCGCCTCGGCGACGTGCTCGGCCCGCGCCAGCGACGGGCGCCCCGCGGCCCGGCCGGCGCGCACGCGGCCGTTGCGCGCCGCGAGCTGCTCGACCTCGCGGTCGGGGATCCAGGACGCGCTCTTGACCGCCGACCCGAGCCGCTCGGCCAGCGGGCCGAGCGCGGCCCACTCGTCGCCGACCGCCCCGTAGTCGCGCTCGACGACGGCGAAGGCCGGCATCGTCCGGCCCGGCACCGGCTCGCACTCCCCGGCCCGCCAGTCGCGCACCTCCCCGCGCGGCTGGGCGATCTCGCCCGGGCCGTCGTGGAGGACCGGGCTCATGACGACGTCGCGGCGCACCCCGAGCCGGTCGGCGGCCAGCTCCCCGAAGCGCCGCGCGATCGCCCCGAACGCGTCCCAGTCGCTGCGCGCCTCCCACGGCGGTGGGACCGCCTGGCTGAACGCGTGCACGAACGGGTGCATGTCCGTCATGGACAGGTCGTGCTTCTCGTACCAGGTGGCGGCCGGCAGGACGACGTCCGCGTAGAGGCCGGTCGTCGTCATGCGGAAGTCGAGGTCGACGAGCAGGTCGAGCTTGCCGGCGGGGATCTCGTCGCGCCAGCGCACCTCGGACGGCCGCTCGCCCTCGGGCAGCGGCTCGGCCAGCGGGCCGTCGTGCGCGGCGCCGAGCAGGTGGCGCATGAAGTACTCCTGGCCCTTGCCCGACGAGCCCAGCAGGTTCGAGCGCCAGACGAAGAACACGCGCGGCCAGCTCTCCGGCGCGCTCGGGTCGTCGACGGCGAAGCGCAGTCGCCCGGCCTTCAGCTCGGACACCACGTGCTCGACGGGGTCGGCGCCGGCCGCCTGCGCCTCGTCGGCGAGGTCGAGCGGGTTGCGGTCGAACTGCGGGTAGGCGGGCATCCAGCCCATCCGCACCGCCTTCGCGTGGGCGTCGATCGCGGTCAGCCCGTCGAGCGCGCCGGTCCCGGCCGGCGAGGCGAAGGCGTCGGGGCGCAGCCGGTCGTAGCGCCACTGCTCGGTGTGCGTGTAGAACCACGACGTCCCCTGCGCCTGGCGGCCGGGCCGCCGCCAGTCGAGGCCGAAGGCGATCATCTGCCAGCCGGCGAACGTGCGGATCTTCTCCTGGCCGACGTAGTGGGCCCAGCCGCCGCCGTTGACCCCGACGCAGCCGCACAGCAGCAGGAGCGCGATCAGCGCCCGGTACGTCTCGTCGGAGTGGAACCAGTGGTTCGTGCCGGCGCCCATGCAGATCATCGAGCGCCCGCCGCTGACCTCGGCGTTGCGGGCGAACTCGCGGGCGACCTTCACGGCCAGGCGCCGGTCGACGCCGGTGATCGCCTCCTGCCAGGCCGGGGTGTACGGCGCCGACGCGTCGTCGTAGCCGGCCGGCCAGTCGCCGGGCAGCCCGTCGCGGGCGACCCCGTAGGTCGCGAGCATGAGGTCGAGGACGGTCGTGACGAGCCGGTCGCCCACGCGGATCGCCGGCACGCCGCGGCGCATCGTCGCGCCCCTCGCCCCGTCGCCGACGTCGAAGCGGGGGAGGACGACCTCGACGGCCCGCTCGTGGCGGCCGTGGAGGGTGAGGACCGGGTCGAGGTCGCCGAGGCGCAGGTTCCAGCGGCCGCGGCCGGCCTCGCCGTGGCGGAAGCCGACGGCGCCGTTGGGCACGGCGGGCGCGCCGGTCGCCGCGTCGAGGACGACCGGCTTCCAGTCGGCGTGCTCGCCGGTGTCGCCGAGGTCGGACGCGAGCAGGAAGCGGCCCGGGACGTGGGCGCCGCCGTCGCGCGGGTCGAGCGTGACGAGCAGCGGCAGGTCGGTGTAGCGGCGGCCGTAGTCGGCGAAGCGGCCGACCGGCCGCTCGACCCACGTCTCGCGCAGGATGACGTGGCCCATCGCCATCGCCAGCGCGCCGTCGGTCCCAGGGTTCGCGGCGAGCCAGTCGTCGGCGAACTTCACGTGGTCGGAGTAGTCGGGGGAGACGACGACGACCTTCTGGCCCCGGTAGCGGGCCTCGGTCATGAAGTGCGCGTCCGGGGTGCGGGTGATCGGCAGGTTCGTGCCCCACACGATCAGGTAGCCGGCGTCCCACCAGTCGGCCGACTCGGGGACGTCGGTCTGGTCGCCGAACACCTGCGGCGAGGCGGGCGGGAGGTCCGCGTACCAGTCGTAGAACGTCGTCGTGTGGCCGCCGATGAGCGACAGGAAGCGGCTGCCGGCGGCGAACGAGACCGGCGACATGGCGGGGATCGGGGTGAAGCCGCCGACCCGGTCGGGGCCGTGGGCGGCGATCGTGTGGACGGTCGCGGCGGCGATCAGCTCGACCGCGTCCTCCCAGGGGCAGCGCACGAACCCGCCGCGGCCGCGCTCGCGCCGGTGGGCGCCGTCGGCGGCGACCTCGGCCCAGGCGGCGACCGGGTCGCCGAGGCGGTCGCGCGCCGCCCGCCAGCGCTCGAGCAGGCTGCCGCGCACGTAGGGGTGCTTCAGCCGGACCGGCGAGTACGTGTACCAGGAGAACGAGGCGCCGCGGGGGCAGCCGCGCGGCTCGTGGTCGGGCCGGTCGGGGTCGGTGCGCGGGTAGTCGACGGCCTGCGACTCCCAGGTGACGAGCCCGTCCTTGACGTAGACGTTCCACGAGCACGAGCCGGTGCAGTTGACGCCGTGGGTGGAGCGGACGACCTTGTCGTGGCGCCAGCGGTCGCGGTAGCCGTGCTCCCAGGCGCGGCCGCGCCCGATGAGCATCGACCAGCCCTCGGCGCTCGCCTCCCCGCGGCGGAAGAACTCGTGCGCGGCGACGATCGCCGAGCCGCCGCCGCGCGTGCCCTCCCCGGTCGCCATGCGCCGGACCCTTCCCGGTCCCCGGGGACCGCTAACCCCGGCCCGCCGGGGGACGGACCGGGCGGCGGCGGGTCAGGTCTGGTCGCGCAGCCGCCGGCGCGGCTCCAGCGGCCGGCGGCGCTGCTCGATCGCCGCGGCGATCGCGGTCGCCTGCGGCAGCTTCAGCAGCAGCTCGACCCGGCCGCTGCCGGGGCCGCCGAAGCGCTCGGCGTCCCAGGCGATCCGCAGCCCCTCGTCCGGCAGCCCGAGCTCGAGCTCGCGCGGCATCCCGCTGTCCCAGGTGACGTCGATCAGCGGCTTGCCCGCCGCGCACACGACGAGCCGCTGCTGGCTGAGGCCGACCGCGGCGAGCACCGGCAGCCGGCGCGGCACGTTGATCGTCGCGGGGACGGCCTCGGCGAGCAGGACGAGCCGCTCGCGCTCGAGCTCGGCGCGCAGGTCGGCGGGGATGCCGCCGCGCTTCTGGATGAACCTCCTGAGGAACCGGATGGCCCGAGTCTACGCCGGGATCGCGACGTGCTCGCTGCGCTCGAGCAGGGCGAGCACGCGCTGCCGGCCGGCCTCGCTCAGCGGCGCCAGCGGGGCGCGCGCGTGCGGGCTGGACAGCAGGCCCATGCGGTGCATGACCCACTTCGCCGGCACCGGGTTCGTCTCCGCGAAGGCGGCGTCGACGAGCGGGTGCAGGTCGTAGTGGAGCCGGCGCGCGCGCTCGTGGTCGCCGGCGACGAACGCGTCGTAGAGCTCGGCGACCGGCCGCGGCGCGAAGTTGCCCACGCACGACAGGTGGCCGTCGCCGCCGAGGCACAGCATCGGGTAGCAGAGCAGCTCGATGCCGCTGAGCGCGATGAAGTCGGTGCCGCACAGGTCGAGCACGTAGGAGACGTGCTCGAAGTCGCGGGTCGTCTCCTTGATGCCGACGACGTTGTCGAAGTCGCGCCGCAGCCGGGCGACCGTCTCGGGCGCGATGTCGACCGCGGCGCGGACGGGGACGTTGTAGACGAGGATCGGCAGGTCCGGGAACTCGCGGGCGATCGTCGCGTACCAGTCGTAGAGGCCCTGCTGCTGGGCGCGCCCGTAGTACGGGGTGACGACGAGCGCCCCGGCGGCGCCGAGCCGCTGCGCCTCGGCGGTCAGCTCCAGCGTCTCGTCCATGCGGGCGGTACCGGTGCCGGGCAGGAACGGGACGCGGCCGTCGATCGCGGCGGCGGCGGCGCGCATGACCTGGATGCGCTCCTCGACGGTCTGCGAGGTCGGCTCGCCGGTCGAGCCGCCGACGCTGATGCCGTGGCTGCCGTTCTCGATCTGCCAGTCGACCAGCCGCCCGACGCTGTCGAGGTCGAGCTCGCCGTCGTCGTGGAAGGGCGTGATGAGCGGGGTGATCGCCCCGCGGATCTGGATGCTCATCGGTGCTTCTCGCTCCAGGACTCGTATTCGGACATCCGCTCGGGCGCGATCGGGTAGACGCCGCGGATCGACTCGCCGGCCGTCACCCGCTCCAGCGCCCACGCCTCGCGGCGCTCCTGCTCGAGCGCGTCGCGGGCGACCTCCTCGGCCAGTGCGGCCGGGACGACGACGACGCCCTCGGCGTCGCCGACGATGACGTCGCCGGGCATGACGAGCACGCCGGCGCAGGTGACCGGCACGTTGCTCTCCAGCGGGTAGTGGAGGAGCCCGAGCACCGCGGCGTGGGGCGCCTGGTAGTAGGTCGGCAGGTCGAGGTCGGCGAACGACGGCGAGTCGCGCACGCCGCCGTCGGTGACGATCCCGGCGGCCCCGCGGCGCAGGGCGCGCATCGCGAGGATGTCGCCGATCGTGCCGGCGCCGGCCTCGCCGCGCGCCTCGATGACGAGGACGTCCTCGGGCGAGAGCGCCTCGATCGTCGCCTTCTGGGCGTTCAGCGGCGCGGTGTCGGCGGCGGCGACGTCCTCGCGCAGGGCGACGTAGCGCAGCGTGTGCGCATAGCCGAGCAGGCGCAGGTCGGGCCGCGCCGGGCGCAGGCCGGCGAGGAAGGTGTTGCGGATCCCGCGCCTGCGCAGCTGGACGGTGAGCGTCGCGGTGGAGACGGCGCGCAGGGCGGCGGCGGCCTCCTCGCTGAGCGTCACCGGGCGCGGGGCGTTCGCGCCGGTCGCGGCGGCGCGGGCGGCGGGCGTGACCTTCGGCATCGCGCCGAGGCCCTCGGCCAGCGGCGGGCCGGCGACGATCTCGCTGCGCAGCGTGCCGACGCCCTCGAGCTCGACCTCGACGACGTCGCCGGGGACGACCGGGCGCGAGTTGGCGGGCGTGCCGGTGAGGATCACGTCGCCGGGCTCGAGCGTCATGAAGCGCGACAGGTCGGCGACGAGCCGGTCGAAGCCGAACAGGAGCGAGTCGGTGCGCGCCTCCTGGACGACCTCGCCGTTGACCCGCGCGCGCAGCGTGAGCGCGCCGAGGTCGAGCTCGGCGGCGGGCACGAGCCGCGGCCCGAGCGGCGTGAAGCCGTCCTGGCCCTTGGAGAGGACGTTCGACCCGCGGTCGGCCCAGCGCAGGTCGTAGACGCCGAAGTCGTTGGCGGCGGTGACCCAGCCGATCGCGGCCGCGGCCTCCTCGAGCGAGGCGCGGCGCACGCGGGTGCCGATGACGATCGCGATCTCGGCCTCGGAGTTCAGGTACTCGCAGCCCTCGGGCCGCGCGACCTGCCCGTCCCCGAGCGTCACCGAGGACGGCGGCTTGAGGAAGTACGAGGGCTCGGCCGGGATCCGCCCGCGCTCCTCGGCGCGGGAGCGGTAGTTGAGGTGGACGGCCACGACCTTCGTCGGGCGCAGGTCGGCGAGTCGCATCGCCGGGAGCCTACCAGCCACGATCGGATGTTCGATAGGATTCCGTCGATGCCTGAGCTGCCCGCCATCCTCCCCCAGCGCCACTTCATCGACGGCGCGTTCCGCGACGGCGTCTCCGGCGAGACGTTCGAGACGCTGAACCCGACGACCAACGCCCCGATCGCCGAGGTCAGCGCCGGCACCGCCGCCGACGTCGACGCCGCGGTCACCGCGGCGCGACGCGCCTTCGACGAGGGGCCGTGGCCGCGCATGACGGCCAAGGAGCGGGCGAAGGCGCTGCGCGGGATCGCCGGCCTCATCCGCGAGCGGGCGCAGGAGTTCATCGCGCTCGAGTGCCTCGACATCGGCATGCCGATCGCGCAGATGAAGGGCCTCGCCGCGCGGGCGGCCGAGAACTTCGACTACTTCGCCAACGTCGTCGAGGAGCTCCACGGGCGCGCCTGGCAGACCGGGGGCTTCCTGAACTACTCGGTCCACAAGCCGGTCGGCGTCGCCGGGCTGATCATGCCCTGGAACGCGCCGCTCATGCTCTCGACGTGGCGGATCGCCCCGTGCCTGGCGGCGGGCAACACGATCGTCCTCAAGCCGGCCGAGTGGTCGCCACTGACCGCGACCGCGCTGGCCCGGCTGCTGGCCGACGCCGGCCTGCCCGAGGGCGTCTTCAACGTCGTCCACGGCTTCGGCGAGACCGCCGGCGCCCCGCTGTCGGCCCACCCCGGCGTCGACCTCATCTGCTTCACCGGCGAGGGCAGGACCGGCGAGATCATCATGGCCGCCGGCGCCCCGACGCTGAAGCGCTGCTCGTTCGAGCTCGGCGGCAAGTCGCCCGTCGTCGTCTTCGACGACGCCGGCGCCGACTTCGAGCGGCTCGTCGACGCGGTCGTCTTCCAGATCTTCAGCATGAACGGCCAGCGCTGCACGGCCGGCTCGCGCCTGCTCGCCCAGCAGGGCATCTACGACCGGCTCGTCGAGGCCGTCGCCGAGCGGGCGAAGCGGATCCGGGTCGGGGACCCGTTCGACGCGACGACCGAGCTGGGGCCGCTCATCCGCCCCGAGCACCACGAGCGCGTCCTCGGCTACGTCCGCGAGGCGGCCGACGGCGGCGCCCGCCTGCTGGCCGGCGGCGACCGGCCCGCCGGCCTGCCCGAGGGCAACTACCTCCAGGCCACCGTGCTCGCCGACGTCGAGCCGTCGATGCGCGCGTTCCGCGAGGAGATCTTCGGGCCCGTCCTCGTCGCCACGCCGTTCGCCGACGAGGAGGAGGCGGTCCGGCTCGCGAACGACACCGAGTACGGTCTGGCCGCGTACGTGTGGACGAACGACCTCACCCGAGCCCATCGCGTCGCCCAGGCGATCGACACCGGCCTGTGCTGGGTCAACTCGCAGAACGTCCGTGACCTGCGCACGCCGTTCGGCGGCGTGAAGCGCAGCGGCATCGGCCGCGAGGGCGGCGACTACAGCTTCGAGTTCTACTGCGAGCAGGAGACGATCCACGTGGCGCTCGGCGAGCACCGGATCCCCCGCCTGGGCGTCGGCTGATGGCGGCGGCGTCCAAGCAGGAGCGCACCTACCAGGTGCTGCGCCAGCGCATCGTCGACGGCGTGTACGGCCCCGGCCACCGCCTCGTCATCGACGCGCTGGCGCGCGAGCTGGACGTCAGCCAGATGCCGGTGCGCGAGGCGATCCGCCGCCTCGAGGCCGAGGGGTGGGTCACCTACGTGCGCAACCAGGGCGCGCAGGTCGCGCCGATCGACGCCGACTCGTGGGTCGAGGCGATGGGGACGCTCGCCGTGCTCGAGGGCTACGCGACCGCGCTCGCCGCGCCCGAGCTGACCGCGGGCGACCTCGCGCGGATGCGCGAGATCAACGAGGCGATGCTCGCCGCGATCGAGTCGCTCGACGTGCTCGCGGTCTCCGAGCGCAACCTCGCCTTCCACCGCGTCGTCTACGAGCGCTGCCCGAACGCGCACCTGCGCCGCGAGATCGAGCAGATCCAGGAGCGGCTCGACACGCTGCGGCGCTCGATCTTCCTCTACATCCCGACCCGCGGGCGCGTCTCGATCGAGGAGCACGAGGCGCTGCTGGCGAAGATCGAGGGCGGCGCTGACCCGCTCGAGATCGAGCTCGCCGCCCGCGAGCACAAGCTCCACACGATCAGCGCCTACCAGGAGCGCGCCGCGGCCCGGTAGGGGCGCGCGCCGCTCAGCCGCGGGCGCGCGCCGCCAGCGGCCGCGGCGCCGGCCCCGGCCCGCCCGCGCGCGCGCGCCCCGGCCGCCCCCCCGCCCGCCCGACG
>JADGIB010000073.1 GCA_019683665.1 Solirubrobacteraceae bacterium | reverse complement strand
CGGGCCGGCCCCCCGGCGCGCCGGGCCCGCCGCGCGTAGAAGCCGCCGTCGGGGGGGTCGACGTGGAGCCGCACCCCGTAGCGCTCGCGCAGCGCCAGCGCCTCGTCGACGCGGTCGACCGCGCCGACCCCGGTCGTGCCCGCGGTGAGGACGACGGTCCCCACCCCGCCGCGGCGGCACTCGGCCTCGACCGCGTCCAGGTCGATCCGCCCGGCGGCGTCGGCCGGCACCGCGCGCGCCTCGACGCCGAGGACCCCGCACATCCGCCCGTGCGTGTAGTGGGCGGCCTCGCTGTGGACGACGGCGCGGCCCGGCGCGAGCTCGCGCGCAACCCACAGCGCCTCGAGGTTCGCGATCGTCCCCGACGACGTCAGGTGCCCGAGCGACGGCGGCGCGAGGCCGAGCATCCCGGCGAGCTGCTCGACGACCTCGACCTCGAGCCCGCTCGTCCCCGGCCCGCCGTCGAGCGCGTGGTTGTTGGGGTTGACGAGCATCGCCGCCAGGTAGCCGGCGACCGCGACCTCGTGCGGCGGCTTGAGCATCTGCCCCGCGTAGCGCGGGTGGAAGAACGGATAGTGGTCGGCCATCCGCTGCGCGAACGCCGCCCAGCCGTCGCGCAGGCGGGCCGGGTCGGGCACCGTCGCCGGATGGCGCGCGACGTTGCCGAAACGTTCCTCCCACGCCTCGATCATCGCCTCCGCCTGTGCCAGGATCGCGCCGCGTTCGCTCATGGGCAGGGCACCGTAGTGCAAGTTCGCGCCCAACCCTGGCGACGAAGGAGGATTCGGGAAGAATGCCGCGACGGCGCGTCCGGCCGATGACGACGCGGCGCGCCCCGACCCCTTCACGATGGACACTCAGCGACGCGGCAACTACGACTCAGGCGAGGACTTCGTCCTCGAGTACGGAGAGCTCCGGTTCACCTTCAACGAGCGCGACTTCCAGGAGCGCTGCGAGCAGGCGGCGATGAAGCTCGGCTTCGTCCGCGACCGCCTCGGCGAGCGCGAGCTGGAGGACCTCGTCAACCTCGCCGTCAACGGCGAGATCCCCGACCCCACCTCCCCCCTCGGCGAGCACGTCAACGACTGCTGGCCCGAGCTCGTCGGCCCGGCCGACCGCTCGCTCGTCCACTGGCTGCGGCGGCTCGTCTTCCGCTCGGCCTGGCTGGACCAGCGCGTCAAGGAGGGCGAGCTCGACGTCGCCTTCGACCCCGAGACGAACACGTTCTCCTACGTGCAGCCCGAGCGCGACGGCGAGCCGATCGAGCTCGCCCCCGAGCCGTCCTGGGGGCGCGTCGCCTACCAGCCCCGCTGACGGGGCGCGGGACCTCGCCGGCGGGCGAGGTCCCCTCGGCGGCGCGGCCTAGCCGAGCGCCTGCGCGCGGGCCTGCGCGATCGCGTCCGCGCCCGCCTCGCCGACGAGCAGCTCCGGGCGCATCGTGCCGCTGGCGACGAGGTCGAGCGCCGGGAAGCGGCGCGTCGAGGTCAAGGCGACGTCGAGCGCGATGACCGTCGTCTCCCCGCCCACCGGCTCGTCGGCGGTCGCGATGACGGTCAGCGAGCCGCCGTCGACGATGTCGCGGGCGGCGGCCAGCGCGCGGCGCGCGGCGCCGGCCGGCAACCCGGCCAGCGTGTCGATGAGGACGACGGCGTGGCCGCCGCGGGCGGCGATCCGCTTTGCGGTGTCGAGCGCGCGCTCGATCGCCCCGGCGCGGGCGTCGGGCGAGGCGGCCAGCGTCAGCGTCGCGACCGGCTCCACGCCGCCCGGCGCGTCGCGCTTCCACTCGGTGATCTCCTCGGGCCGGGCGCCGGCGAGGACGACCGACAGCTCCAGGTCCTCCTGCCCGGCGAGCGCGCCGGCCAGGCGACGCAGCGCCTCGGTCTTGCCGGAGCGGGCGGCCCCGACGATCGTCACGCGCGAGCCGCGCCCGAGCGGGGTCAGCCACTCGATCGCCTTCAGCGTCGCGTCCTCGGAGCCGAGCGAGAAGCGCTGGGTCGGGAACGCGGCCGGCAGCTCGTCGAACGGGGTGCCCTCGCTGACCTCGTCGGCGGGGCGGCCGTTGATCGTGTCGACGCGGACCAGCGACGGGTAGCGCTCCGAGCGGCGCGGCGCCCGGACCGGGCCGGTGACGACGTCGCCGGAGACGAGCTCGCAGCGGCGCACCTGGGCGGCCGAGATGTAGACGTCGTCGTCGCTGGGGTCGGGCGGGCTGACGCGCAGGAAGCCCGAGCCGTTGCCGAGCAGCTCGACGGTGCCCTCGACGATCCGGTCCTTCTCGTCGGCCTCCTCGGCGCGCTCGTCGCGGGCCTCGTCGCGCGAGCGCGAGCGGCGCGAGCGCCGCCGCGACGGGCGCTCCTCGGCGTCCTCGTCGGTCGTGCCCTCCTCGGGCTCCTCGTCGGCGGTCTTCGTCGTCGCCTCGGCCTCGGCCTCGGCGTCGGCGTCCTTGCGCCGGCGCGAGCGGCGCCGCTTCGGCTTCTCCTCCGCGGCCTCGGCCGCGGCGGCGTCGCCGCCCTGGCGCTCCAGGATCGCGTCGACGAGCTCGGCCTTGCGCAGGCGGCGGAAGCCGTCGATGCCCAGCTCGCGGGCGATCAGGTGCAGGTCGGCGAGGGGGCTCTCCTCGAGCGCGGGGCGGTCCAGCACGGCCATGAAATGGCTCCTTCGGTGGGGGTCGGTGGGCGTTCCGGCCGCGTTGGACAGCGACCGGCGACGGCGCGAACGCTAGCGGATCACGAGGACGCGACGCTCGGTGCGCACGTTGCCGACGTTGTCGCTGGCCCGCACGGTGACCGTGTAGCGGCCCGGCCGGTAGGCGTGGCGGAGGTGGCGGCCCCACGCGCTCGTGCCGTCGCCGAAGAAGACCTGCGGCGTCTTGGACCCGGAGTCGCGGTCGATCGCGCGCACGTCGATCGTCGCCACCCGGCCGGAGCGCCGGAACGAGATCGTCACGTTCGGCGGGTCGCGGTCGATCTTCAGCAGGCGGGTCGGGGTCGCCGACGCCTGGCCGCGCGAGTCGATCGCGAGCACGCGCCACAGGTGGACGCCAGAGCGCAGGCGCAGGTTGCGCGTCGGGTACGAGAGCCTGCGGGTCGTGCCGACGGCGCGGCCGTCGATCTCGAGCGTGTAGCGCAGGTCGCCCCACGCCTCCTTCGGCTCGCGCCAGCTCAGCCGCGCGGGCGGCTCGCGGTACCAGCGCGACGACGACCAGGGCGAGAAGTTGCCGGGCTCGCGGTCGTTGACGGCCGACACGAGCCGCCGCTCGGCGCCGCTGCCCTGGATCGCGACGACGAACCCGTTCAGGTAGCGGTCGCCGGCCATCGCGACGCCGGCGCCCCAGTCGACGGGCCCGAGCTCGGGCTTCGTGATCTGCTGCTCGGGCTGGAAGGCGATGCCGGTGACGAACCGCATCCGCAGCATCCCGTCGGGGGCGGGCCAGGCGACCATGCCGTTCTTGTCCTCGGAGTAGAAGACCGGCAGCCGCCCGGCGACCGGGACGGGCGCGGAGTCCAGGCGGGTCGCGAACGGCGTCCACTCGTCATCGCTGTTGACGGCCATGCCGAAGATCGGGCCGGACTGCAGCGGGACGGCGGAGAAGCCGGTGCCGGTCCCCTGGATCGCCATGCTCGGCCAGCCGACGCTCTCGGCCGGCCAGCCCTGGCCGTCGATGATCACCGGCGGCTCGAACAGCGAGCCGCGCATGTGGCGGCCGATCGCGCGCAGCGTCGTCGTCTCGCCGTCGCTGAGCGCCTGGCGGAACACGACCCAGCCGAAGCTCGAGTCCGACTGGATCGTCGCCATCGGGGCGTCGGCGTCGCCGCCGCGGCGGCCGTCGAGCTCGTCGACGGTCAGGTCGGCGGGGACCGGCGACGGGCGGGTGCCGTCGATGCGCCGCGCGACGACGTGCGAGCGGCCGTCGGCGCCGACCTCGCCCCAGGCGGCGAGCGCGAGCCCCTCGGCGGAGACGGCGACGCTCGGGCGCAGGTTCGGCTGCCCGCCGGCGCGGCGGACCGGGTCGAGGTCGAGCGGCCCGGCGACGGGCTGGAACTGGGTGGCGCCGCGGGGCAGGCGCGCGGCGTGGACGTCCTCCCCCGTGCTCCAGACGAGGTAGGCGTTGTCGTTGAAGCCCATGTCGATCGCCGGCAACGTCGCCGGGGCGCCGACCGCCTGCGGCCCGCTCCAGCCCGATGTCCGGCTCTGGCGGACGCTCGCGTAGAGGACGCCCTCGGTGACCCAGGCGACGACGAGGCGCCCGCCGGTGCCGGCGGCGATGACCGGGTCCGAGGCGGGCGGGGCGAGCGCGCCGTCGACGCGCTCGGGCGGCTGCCAGACCCCGTCGACGATCCGCGCGACGAAGACGTGCGGGGCGCCGCCGTCCTCGCGCAGGTAGACGACCCCGCCGGCCCCGTCGGCGGCGTCCATGTCGGCGCCGCCGACCGCGAGGATGCCGGGGTTCGGGCCGTCGACGACCTCGCCGGGGAAGAGCGCCGCGGGCGCGCTCGCGGCGGTCGACAGCAGCAGCGCGACGGTGGCGCTGGCGGCCAGCGCGATCAGGCGGCGACGAAACGGCAACGGCTCGGGCACCTCGCAGCGGGAGAAGGGAGAAGGTCGGTTCGGGCCTGCCAACCCGTGGGAGCGGCCAAAGTTACGGCACGGCCCCGACGATGCCCTCCGCCTCGGCCTCGGCCGCGAAGCGGCGCAGCTCGGCCTCGACGCGGGCGCCGTCCCAGCCGAGCTCGCCGGCGACGGCGGCGGCGACGCGGCGCGCGACCGGGTCGGCGGTGACCTCGCGGGCGGCGAGCAGGCCGAGGCGGGTGCGGCGCAGGAGCACGTCGCCGATCGAGCGGGCCTGGTCGTGGCGGACGGCGTGGACGGCCTCGGCGAGCAGGTCGGGCAGGCCGTCGACGATCGGCTCGGCCAGCTCGGGCCGCTCGGCGGCGACGCGCAGGACGTCGTGGGCGACGTGGCCGTAGCGGCCGGCCAGGTGCGGGTAGGCGGCCTCGGCGACGCCGTCGACGCGTGGCAGCGCGTCCGGCTCGACGGGTTGGCCGAGCGGGATCTCGTGCGTGCGGCAGGGCGCGTCGCGCGCGTCGCGCTCGACGAGGCGGTCGACGGCCATCTTCGCCATCCGCCGCCACGTCGTGAGCTTGCCGCCCGTGATCGTGATCATCGACGACGTCTCGTACAGCTCGGCCTTGCGCGAGATGTCGACCGAGCGCTTCGGGTCGCCGGAGGAGATCAGCGGCCGCACCCCCGCGTAGGCGCCGGTCAGGTCGCCGGGCGTCAGCGACGTCGCGAAGAACGCGTTGACGGCGTCGAGGATGTAGGCGATGTCGGCCGCGTCGGGGGCGATGAAGTCGAGCTCGCCCTCGTAGTCGTTGTCGGTCGTGCCCAGCAGGGTCCGCCCCAGCCACGGCAGCGCGAAGATCGTCCGCCCGCCGCCGGCCGGGACGATCGCGCCGCCGACGAGCGGCAGCGTCTCGCGGGCGACGGTGACGTGGGTGCCGCGGCTGGGCCGGATGTGCGGGATGTCGGCCTCGTCGCGCAGCTCCCCCGGGCGCAGGCGGTCGGCCCACACGCCGGTCGCGTTGATGACGTTCGCGGCGCGGATGCGCAGCGGCTCGCCGGTCTCGGTGTCGACCGCGGCGACGCCGCCGTCGACGAGCTCGGTCACCTCGACGCGGTTGGCGACGACGGCGCCGAAGCGCTCGGCCTCGGCGAGGACGGTGAGGACGAGCCGGGCGTCGTCGGTCTGGCAGTCGTAGAACAGGTAGCCGGAGGTCGGGTTGCGCCCGGCGAGCGCGGGCAGCAGCTCGACGACCTCGGCCCCGTCGATGATCCGGTGGCGGTCTGGGCTCCACGACTCGGCGAACTCGCCGCGGCGGCGGCGCCCGCGGGACATGACGTCGTAGAGGTTGAGCCCGGCGCCGATGAGCCGGTCCGGGCGGGCGCCGTCGAAGGCGGGGACGACGAGCTTGAGCGGGTGGACGAGGTGCGGGGCGAGCGTCACCATGAGCTGACGCTCGAGCAGCGCCTCGCGCACGAGCCCGAGGTCGAAGTTCTGCAGGTAGCGCAGCCCGCCGTGGACGAGCTTCGACGAGCGGCTCGAGGTCCCGGCGGCGAAGTCGCGCTTCTCGACGAGGGCGACGCTGTAGCCGCGGGTCGCGGCGTCGAGGGCGCACCCGGCGCCGGTGATGCCGCCGCCCACGACGACGACGTCGAACGTCTCGGCGGCGAGGGACTCCAGGGCGTCTGCGCGCGAGATCACGCCCGGCAGGCTATGCCGCCGGGCCGTCGGCACGCGGGCCGGGCTAGGCGGCGTGGGCCGCCTCGCGGCGGGCGATCTCCTCGCGGACGGCGGGCGCGACCTCGGTGCCGAACAGCTCGATCGCGCGCAGGACCGCGTCGTGGTCGACGGTGCCGACCGACAGGTGGATGAGGTAGCGCTGCATGCCGAAGAGGTCGTGCAGGCGCAGGATCCGCTCGATGACGTCCTGCGGCGAGCCGAGGACGAGCGAGCCGCCGGGGGCGCGCATCGCGTCGAACTGCTCGCGGGTCATCGGCGGCCAGCCGCGCTCGCGCCCGATCTGGCTCATCATCTCCCGGTAGGACGGGAAGAACGCCTCGACGGCCTGCTCGGCGGTGTCGGCGACGAAGCCGTGGGTGTTGACCGCGAGCGCCGGGGCCGGGCGGCCGGCCTGCTCGGCGGCGCGGCGGTGCAGCTCGACGAGCGGGACGAAGCGGTCGGGGACGCCGCCGATGATCGCCAGCGCGACCGGGAGGCCGAGGACGCCGGCGCGGATCATCGACTGCGGGCTGCCGCCGACGGCGATCCACACGGGCAGCGGGTCCTGGACCGGCCGCGGGTGGACGACGACGTCGCGCAGCGGGGGGCGCAGGCGCCCGGACCAGGTGACCGGCTCCGGGCCGCGCAGCGCGAGCAGGAGGTCGAGCTTCTCGGCGAACAGCTCGTCGTAGTCCTCGAGGTCGTAGCCGAACAGCGGGAACGACTCGGTGAACGAGCCGCGGCCAGCCATGATCTCGGCGCGGCCGCCGGAGAGGAGGTCGACGGTGGCGAACTGCTCGAAGACGCGGACCGGGTCGTCGGAGCTGAGGACGGTGACCGCGCTCGTCAGGCGGATGCGCTCGGTGCGGGCCGCGGCGGCCGCGAGCGCGACGGCGGGCGCGGAGACGGCGAAGTCCGGCCGGTGGTGCTCGCCGACGCCGTAGACGTCGAGCCCGACGCGGTCGGCCAGCTCGATCTCCTCCATGAGGTCGTGCAGGCGCCGGCGCGGGCTGACGATCTCCCCGGTGCGGGGGTCGGCGGTGCGCTCGGCGAAGGTGACGATGCCCAGGTCCACGTGGCGCAGCCTAGCAGGCGGTTGCACACGCAACTACTGCGCCGGGGAACCGCGGGGTTCCCCGGGTCAGCGGCGGGCGGCCTGCTCCCAGCGCTCGCGGGCCCGGTCGAACGCCTCCCAGTCGACCGGCGGCACCGGGTCCTCCCCGCGCGGCTCGCCGCCGTCGTCGCCCGGCCCGCGGGCGGCCCACGCCGCCAGCGACACGAGGCAGACGGCGGCGCCGATGAGGACCGAGCCCGCGGTCGCGTGGCCCTCGGCGGCGACGACCGCGCCGATCGGGTAGCCGATCACGCCGAGGAACCCGGCGACGAGGACGGTCAGCGGGCGCAACCGGCCGGGCGGCGGGCCGATGAACGCCCGCACGAGGACGACGGCGAGGACGACGCCGACGGCCACCTTGACCACGACCGGGCTCACGCCTCCGACGGTACTCCTCGGCGGCGGGATGGTCCACCGGGCCGGGCGCCCGGCGGACCCCTCCGTCAGAGCTCGCTCAGCTCGGCGACGATCTCCTGGACGGACGCCTTCGCGTCGCCGAAGAGCATCGCCGTGTTGTCGGCGTAGAAGAGCGGGTTGTCGATCCCGGCGAAGCCGCTGCTCATCGAGCGCTTCAGGACGATGACCGACTTCGACTTGTCGACCTCGAGGATCGGCATGCCGTAGATCGGGCTGGACGGGTCGTCGTTGGCGGCCGGGTTCGTGACGTCGTTGGCGCCGATGACGAGCGACACGTCGGTGCGCGGGAACAGGGGGTTGGCCTGCTCCATCTCCTTGAGCTGCTCGTAGGGGACGTCGGCCTCGGCCAGCAGGACGTTCATGTGGCCCGGCATCCGCCCGGCGACCGGGTGGATGGCGAAGTTGACCTCCACCCCGCGCTTCTCCAGCTCGACGGTCAGCTCGCGCACGGCGTGCTGGGCCTGGGCGACCGCCATCCCGTAGCCGGGGACGATCATCACCGACGACGCGTACGCCATCTGGACGGCGGCGTCGGCGGCGCTCGTCGACCGGGCGGTCCGCTGGACGCCGTCGCCGGCGCCCGCGACCGCCCCGCCGCCGCCGAACCCGCCGGCGACGATCGACGGGATCGAGCGGTTCATCGCCTGCGCCATGAGGTTCGTCAGGATCGACCCCGAGGCGCCGACGATCATGCCGGCCACGATGAGCGCGGTGTTGTCGAGCGCGATGCCCGCCGCCGCGGCCGACAGGCCGGTGAACGCGTTCAGCAGCGAGATCACGACCGGCATGTCGGCGCCGCCGATCGGCAGGACGACGAAGTTGCCCAGCAGCGCGGCGGCGACGAGGACGCCGATGAACACCCACTCGCTGCTCGTGCCCGACGCGATCGCGACCGAGAAGCCGATCGCGACGGCCAGCAGCGCGATGTTGATCGCCTGCTGGGCCGGCAGCACGACCGGCCGGCCGCTGATCAGCTCCTGGAGCTTGGCGAACGCGATGTTCGAGCCCCAGAACGAGACCGACCCGACGATCGCGGCGAACAGCGACGCGATCACGACGTGCGTCGCGACGCCCTCGAAGCCGTCGCTGGAGCGGAACTCGGCCCACGAGATGAGCGCGATCGCGCCGCCGCCGACGCCGTTGAACAGCGCGACCATCTGCGGCATCGCGGTCATCCGCACCTTCAGCGCGGCCGGCACGCCGATGACCGTGCCGATGACGATGCCGAGGATGATCAGGCCCCAGTTGCCCATCCCCTCGGTCAGCAGCGTCGCGCCGATCGCGATCGCCATGCCGACGGCGGCGATGCGGTTGCCGCGGACCGCGGTGCGCGGCCCGGTCAGCCCGCCGAGGCCGATGATGAACAGGGCGAAGGCGACGATGTAGCAGACCCGGATGAAGTCCGGGTCCTGCAGGAAGCTCGCGAACATCAGGCCGAGCCCTCCGGGTCCTGGGCCTGCGCCGCCGGCTTGCGGTCCTTCGTCTTGAACATCTCGAGCATCCGGTCGGTGACGAGGAACCCGCCGACGACGTTGATCGTCCCGAAGGCGATCGCGATGACGAGGATGAGCTTGTTGACGAAGCCGTCCCCGGAGAGGCCGAGGACGAGCAGGCCGCCGACGATCACGATCCCGTGGATCGCGTTCGTGCCCGACATGAGCGGCGTGTGGAGGGTGTTCGGGACCTTCGAGATGACGTAGAAGCCGACGAAGCCGGCCAGGACGAGGATCGCGAGGTTCGTGACGAGCATCAGGCGGCCTCCAGCGCCTTCTTGACCCCGGGGTGGACGATCTCGCCGTCGCGCGCGACGCAGGCGCCGGCGATGATCTCGTCGTCGAAGTCGAGGCGCAGCGCCCCGTCCTCCCCGACGACGAGCTCGAGGAAGGCCTGCAGGTTGCGGGCGTAGAGCATCGACGCGTGCTGCGGCATCGAGGCGGGCAGGTTCAGCGGCGAGCAGATCGTCACCTCGTGGCGGACGACGGTCTCGCCCGGCTCGGTGAGCTCGCAGTTGCCGCCGGTCTCGCCGGCCAGGTCGACGATGACGCTGCCGGACGCCATCCCCCGCACCGCCTCCTCGGTGACGAGCTTCGGCGCCGGGCGGCCCGGCACGAGCGCGGTCGTGATGACGACGTCGAAGTCGGTGATCGCGTCGGTGAGCGCCTGCTGCTGGCGCTCGCGCTCCTCGGCGGTCAGCTCGCGCGCGTAGCCGCCCTCGCCGGCGGCGGTGATCCCGAGGTCGAGGAACGCGGCGCCGAGCGACCGGACCTGCTCGGCGACCTCGGGCCGCACGTCGTAGCCGGTCGTCTTCGCGCCCAGCCGCTTCGCGGTCGCCAGCGCCTGCAGGCCGGCGACGCCGGCGCCGAGCACGAGCACCTTCGCCGGCGGGATCGTGCCCGCCGCGGTCATGAGCATCGGGAAGAACCGCGTCAGGTGCTCGGCGGCGAGGATGACCGACTTGTAGCCGGCGACGTTCGACTGCGACGAGAGCGCGTCCATCGCCTGCGCGCGCGAGATCCGCGGGATCGCCTCGACCGCGAACGCGGTCACCCCGGCCTCGGCCAGCGCCCGGGCGTTCTGCGGCGCGCCCAGCGGGTTGAGGAACCCGACGAGCACGGACCCGTCGCCGATGCGGGCGATCTCATCGCTCGTCGGCGGCGCGACCTTCAGGACGACGTCCGCGCCCCACACCTCGTCGGTGAGCTGCGCGCCCGCGTCGGCGTAGGCGGCGTCGGGGATGAGCGCGCGCTCCCCCGCGCCCGGCGCGACGCGGACCTCCAGGCCCGTGGCGACGAGCCGCTTGACGACATCTGGGACGAGGGCGACCCGGGTCTCGCCCGGCGCCCCCTCTCTCGGCACCCCCACGTTCATGCGGCGGGACACGCTAGCCGATCGCCCGGGCGTCGTCGCCGGGCTCCGGGGCGAGCGGAACCCACTCGATCGCGAACCGCCGCCGGAACCGCTCGAGCGCGGCGGCCAGCGCCGGCCCGAAGGCGAACGCGAACGCGAAGCTGCCGGCGGCGTGGGTGAGGTTGAACGGCAGCGCGGCGGTGGCGATGACGACGTACTCGCCGAGCGTGTGGCGCCCGAACGTCGTCCACGTCGACAGGTCGACGATCGCGCCGAACGCGAGCGCGGCGACGGCGGCGGCGAGCCCGAGCGCGAGGCGCCCCGGCCGCCGCCCGCGGCACGCGGCGCCGAGGAGGGCGCCGCCGATCCCGACGAGGCCCCAGGCGACCATCTGCCACGGCGTCCACGGCCCCTGCCCGAAGAAGAGGTTCGACGCGATCGCGGCGACCGCGCCGACGGCGAACCCGGGGGCGGCGCCGAGCGCGAGGCCGGCGACGAGGACGATCGCGGTCGTCGGCTTCACCGACGGGACGGGGGCGAAGGCGATCCGCCCGAGCGCGGCCAGCGCGGCGAGCGTGGCGACGAGCGCGACGACGCGGGCCGGCGGGTGCGTGCGCTCGTACCACCAGAAGCCGACGAACAGGACGAGGCCGAGGAGCGCGAGCGAGGCGAGGCTCCAGCTCACCGGCGCACCGCCTCCCGGATGCGCGCGGCGCCCTCCTCGGGCGTGAGCGCCCCGCAGACGCGCGCGGTCTCGGTCGCGAAGTACCAGCCGCCGGCGAGGACGTCGTGCGGGTCGCCGTCGGCGATGACCTCCCCCTCCCCCATGAGGACGACCCGGTCGGCGAAGCGGACGGCGAACTCGGGGTCGTGGGTGGCGACGAGGACGGCGGCGCCGTCGTCGGCGCAGCCGCGCAGCGTGTCGGCCAGGTGCGCCTTGTGGAGGCGGTCCATCCCGCGCGTCGGCTCGTCGAGGCAGACGGCGGCGGGGCGCTCGTCCCCGGCGGTGACGATCGCCAGCGCGAGGCGCTGGCGCTCGCCGCCGGAGAGGTCGCGCGGGTGGCGGTCGGCGAGGTGGTCGAGGCCGGCGCGGCGCAGCGCCTCGCCGTCGAGCTCGTCGCCGACGCGGTCGGCGACGATGACGTCGCCGGGGTGCTGGGGCAGCAGCGCGACCCGGCCGGCGGCGCGGACGCGGCCGCGGGTCGGGGTGAGGAGCCCGTTCGCGTGGCGCAGGAGCGTCGACTTCCCGGCGCCGTTGCGGCCCATGAGCGCGACGCGCTCGCCGGGCGCCAGCGCGAGGTCGATCCCGCGCAGGACGGCGCGCCCGCCGCGGCGCTCGAACCACACGCCCTCGAACCGCAGGGCGGCCGCGTCGCCGCGCCGCCGCCACCGCCGCGGCGCGGGGCGCGCCCGCCCGGGGGCCTCGGCCGGCGGGTCCGGGGCGGGCTCGGTCGCGATCCCGCGCGCCCGCAGCGCCGCGCGCGCCGCCTTCACCCCGGGCGGCAGCGGCGACAGCCCGGCGAGCGAGAACATCCGCGCCGCCGGGGTGGCCAGCGACGGCTCGTTCGCGATCGCCCACGCCAGGAACGCGGACGGGGGCGCGTCGCAGGCGACGGCGCCGCCGACGAGCGCCACGACCCGGTCGGCGGCGGCCAGGCAGCGCTCGAGGCGGTGCTCGGCGAGCACGATCGCCGTCCCCCACTCCTCGTTGAGGCGGCGCAGCAGCCAGATGAGCTCGTCGCCGGCGACCGGGTCCAGCTGCGAGGTCGGCTCGTCGAGGAGGACGAGGCGCGGGCGCCCGGCGAGCGCCGCGGCGAGCGCGACCCGCTGCACCTCGCCGCCCGACAGCTCCCCGGTCGGGCGGTCCAGCAGCGGCGCGATGCCGAGCGCGAGCGCGGCCTCCTCGACGCCGCGGGCGACCGCGGCCGGCGACCAGCCGCGGTTCTCCAGCCCGAAGGCGATCTCCGAGCGGACCGTCCCCATCACCGTCTGCGCCTCGGGATCCTGCAGCAGCGTCCCGGCGACGGCGGCGATCTCGCCCGGGCCGTGCTCGCGCGTGTCGAGCCCGCCCACGACGACGCGCCCGGCGAAGCGCCCGCCGTGGTAGTGGGGCACGAGGCCGCAGGCGGCGCGCAGGAGCGTCGACTTGCCCCAGGCCGACAGCCCGCAGAGGACGACGAACTCGCCGTCGGCGACCTCGAGGTCGACGTCGCGCAGCGCGGGCCGCGGCGCGCCCGGGTAGCGGTAGCCGACGCCCTCGAGGCGCAGCGCCGTCATCGGGCGATCCCCCGGCGGTCGAGGAACGGGGCCAGCCCGGCGAGCGCGAGCGCGGCGGCGACCGCCGCCGCCCCCGCCCCGCCCTGGAGCGCGACCCGCGGGTAGGCGTCGAAGCCGGCCAGCCC